>CAMWJV010000009.1 GCA_947174665.1 uncultured Lachnospiraceae bacterium | reverse complement strand
GAATAGAAGTGGCCGCAGGAGCCATCGTTTAAGAGCATCTTCCCACTAACCCCGGCATTGCCCAGACCGCCGATTGCCACATTCATCCCTCGCTGTCCTGCGAGGTTGAACAATACCTTTTTTTCCTTGGTTGAGTTCCTTCGGACCTTGATGTTGTGGGTGGAGGCCGCCCGTCTTTTATCCTGCGCGAGATTGGAATCGAACTTGCCCTTTTCGCCCTGCTGGTAAAAAATACTGTTCCACATCTCCTTGTAGTTCTTCTTAGCCTCCTTCGTATCGCCACACTTGGGCATGGTCAGAGTCACCCGGGAACAGTGGCTCAGCGCCACCGCTACGGGCTTGTCCCAGAGACTTTGGTCTCCTTTTTCATTATTGACCTGGGTGAACTGGCCCATATGCATCAGCATCAGGCGTTTGGCAACCTGTATCTTCTGAGCTTTGTCCGCCTCAACCATGCCCTGTGCGGACTTGATAGCATCTTGTTTTTTCATTCCCCTTTTCTTCACAAGTTCCTCGGCTATCTGGACCTTCAGTTTATCATCTTCTTTCTGTTTCAGCGTTTCCAGCATGACGGCGGCAGACATTTGCTCGTCCAGCCTTCGGAACCAGTTCTTCTGACGATCTTCCGTGTAATATTTATTCTCATTCTGGCCCAGAGAAAGTCCCAGCCGCAGAGGCGCATCTAACAGCGCCCTGACACCGCCTTTTTCCAGGATTGCCTTACAGATTGCTTCCGGTTCACATTCGAAAACCGATTTATCTTTGGGTTTATACCCCTCTACCATCCGATCCAAAGCCTCTTTGGCAAACATGTTGCGCATGGTATCATCCAGGTTCTCAAAATTGGAATAATCTCCATTGCCCACCTGTTGTATTATCTCGCGCCTGGTCAGACTGGAATTTCCCATCTTGGTGTCGGCCCATTCCTCTCGCCATTCTTTGCTCTTGAACAGCCTCTGTTTCTTCACATCCTTGTAATCCACCAGCCTCTGTTCCTTCACCACCTTGTTACCCTTCCGCACCTCCCGGAAACCCAGCTTTTCGTAGTTTGCTCCTGCCCTTTTCTTTTCTTCCTCTTTGGGTTTTGATTGGAAGTCTTCTCCGGATTGCGATACGAGCACTTCTCGTCGTATTTCATGCTCTTTTTTGCGTTTTTCCCACCTTTTGTATTCAGCTCTCCGCTGCTTATAGCTCAGGTTGGGGCTGCTGTAGACGGGTGCATCGAAATCTTTCACCTCGCTCGCCAGCTTTGTAACTTGAAAATTGCCTCTGACAATCACCCTCTCACTGAGGGGTGGAAAAGTGTTCAAAATCAGAGCGTTGTAGCTGATCATATTATTCTCGGCATTTGCCGCAGTCCGCTCCCTGTTCAGTTCCCCTTCCATATTCAATTTCACAAAAGATCCAGACTTTCCCTCTACTAACTCGTCCTGAAGCTTCTGAACACTCGTATCTTCTGCAAACTTAAACAGAGGCACCCCAACCGACTCACTCTTTCCGGAATCATACCTGTTCATAGCAATCCTCCTCCTTTAATCATTTTTTCCTGATGATCGCTTCGACTGTCCTTGTACACACAGGCCGCAGCCATCTTACAACTCCAATACTGCGCGGAGCAGCGGCTCCTTCTTCCCCTCGCCTCCCAGCAGCCGCTTTGCCAGTCCGGCGGAAGATGCCGTCAACAGAGGAATCTCAAGCCATGCGTCTGCATATTGCTCCAAAAGCACCTTGGATGCGGCCTGCAGCACCACCATACCGGCGGAAGTGCTGCCTCCGGCGGTAAAAAACTGAGAAAGACACAAACGTTCCTCCCCGCCGCTTAAAACGGCACAGGCCACAGGACTCCCCTCCGCATCCAGCAGTACAAAGCTGGCACCCGGCAGCGCCTGGTAAAGCCGGCTCAGATCTATGTAATCCGCATCCGCCTTTTCCAGCGTTTGGAAGAGCCGGCGGATACGAATTTGGGAGAAATTCTCAAAAGATACCAATGTGCAGCCTTTGGGCAGGACGGTTTCATGTTTCATCAACGGGCTGTCCGCCAGCGCTGAAACGGAGACTATATTGCTGTGCACGCCCTTCTCATCCTCTTCCATCTTAAAACCGGCCTTTTTAAGCAGGGCCTCCAATCCCGGCTCCGGGCTAAAGCTTGCCTCCACTCTGGCAACAGTGCCGTCAAAAGCCTCCCCGCAGGCCTCCAGCAGCTCTATCAGCAGCGTACCGCCCAACCGGCGGCGGCGGCACTGCGGAACCACATACAGGCTCAGCAGTTCTAAACACATCTCGTTCTCCGGCGCCAGGCGGGCACAGACCGCGCCCCGCACCTCATCCTCCTCCACGATAGCAAGACCGAACGCCTCATCATTGCGAATCAGCTCTGCTGCCTCCGTCGTCAGCAGAGGTGCCGCCAGCTCTACTTCCTTCGGTCCTATAGAATACAACTCTACCGGCGGAAGTTCATCCTGTTTATCCTGTTCGTACTGCTGCTCCCGTTCATCTTCCTGTTCCTGCTGCTCCTGACGATTCTCCAGCTCATCCATAACAATAGCCCCCCTATCCTTCTTTTATGTCCTCATGTAGAGTTCCCCGTATAGTTCATTGCTGATTCCCATACGGCCGCTTCTGCGGTACTCAAAGTCTATGGCCTCAATAATATCCTGATTCCTGATTTTCCTGTGTTCCGCCGCCGCTTTGTAAGCCGCTGCCAGAGCCGCAGACTTAATGTTGCTTCCCGTCAGTTCCGCTTTCCTTGCATAAATACCGAAATCAACATCCTCTTCCAGAGGCGCCTCCCTTGGAAATACCTTCTGCCAAAGCCGCAGCCTGGTCTCCTCTCCCGGCTGCTCCACCGGAATCATAAAAGTCATGCGGCGCTTAAAGGCATTATCAAAATTCTGCATGACATTCGTCGCCAGAACGGATACTCCCGAGTACTCTTCAATCTTCTGCAGGAGATAAGCCGTCTCCGCATTGGCATATTTATCATTAGAACTTGTGACATCCGTTCTCTTGGTAAACAGGGCGTCCGCCTCATCAAAAAACAGAACCGCATTGGAAAACTTCGCCGCCTCAAACACAGCTCCCAGATTTTTCTCCGTCTCCCCGATATATTTACTCCCGATCCGGGACAGGTCTATCCGGTAAATATCCAGCCCCAGCGCCCGCGCCAGAACCTGGGCTGCCATGGTCTTTCCTGTTCCGGGAGGGCCGTAAAGCACAACGGAAGTACCATTTCCGTAAGGCAGCTTCCTGCCAAATCCATAGCTGTCATTCACAACACTGCGATAGCGGATACGGTCACATGCGGCCTCTAAAAGCTCTCTGCTGCTGTCAGGCAGTTCAAGATCCTCCCAGGTGAACGGACTTTCCAGACGGGTGGCATACTCTCCGAATTCCGCACAGCATTTCATCCTGATCTGCCTCTCCAGAAGCTCTTCCGATACCCCAAACCCCTGAGGATCAATCTCTGCGTCCAGCAGGGTGCAGGACAGCACCTGGCTGATTTTTCCCGGCGTCATATGGTATCTGGATACCAGCTGGTCCAGATCCACATCCTCCTTAAACCGTATACCATACACTTCGGCAAAATACTGCCAGAACTTTCTCTGCACCGCCATGCCCGGCTGTTTCAGGGTGATGGTATACCAGCTGCCCTGAACGGACAGCTTTCCCGGTCTCTGCCCCTCGGTCCCGATAAAAATCAGCTTCACATAATCCTGAAGGAATCCCAATATCCTCTGTATCCGCGGAAGAATTTCCCTCTCAAAGGGCATCCCGTCCAGATACAGCAGACTTTTTTCATAAATACATTTTAACACAATATCCTTAAGTACCTGATAAACCGCTCCGTCATCCTGCGCCAGAAGACGGCGCATATCCACGCACAGCACGTCCAGCCCGGCTGAGGACCCCAGCGACTCCATCAGAAACTTCTTCCCTGTACCTTCCATGGCGCAGAGATGGACGATTCCTCCGCTCTGCCTGCCCGACATAGTAGAAAATACCCGCAAAAGCTCATCAAGCTGTTCTGCATTGCACAGAATCTCTTCCATCTCCGCTTTATATTCCAGCACTTTTGCATATGGCGACAACATTCCCAGCTGCCCGGGCGCCCCTGCCAGAATCTGAATTACCCGCCGGTTCAAGGACAACGGCCGTGACAGACGGGACATATTGGCGGCCTCTCTTCCCGGCTCCAGAAGGAAACGGTATAAAAAACTGTCTTCATCCCACAGATGTTCCCTGATCTCCTCTTCCTCCAGAAACAAACCGCACAGATCGCACACCAGTCCCAAAGTTGGCTTGGCCACAGGCTGCGTCTCCTCCTGCAGGACTCTAAACACCTGTTCATACTTCCTGTTCAGATCAACCGCCGCCGCCATAAGAAAGGCCAGAATCTCCCCATAGGACAGCAAGCCTCCCTCCAAAAATCCCGCAAACGGCAGGAAGCCTTCCACACCGCCCCGGCTCTGTTCTTTTGACAAAAGCAGTTCAAACACCTGCCGAAACTGTACCCTGCCTGCAAACTCTGTGCTTCCGTGAGGTTCCAGCGCTTTCATAAGCTCTCTGTCAGTCAGCATGCAGCCAATCCTCTGTGCCGTCTCATCTCTGTCCTGCTCTTTCAAAAACAGGGTCGTGGCACACAGCATGTCCAGAAACCTCTGCCACTGCTGCCATTCTTCCTGCCGGTCTCTAAAAGGCTCTTTGGTACACTCTCCGAAATATGCTTTCACAATTCCTTCAGTATCCCAGGTTGATTCTGCCTTGTCACATACGGCCTCGTATATTTCCTCGTACATCTTATCGCTGAAACTTGCCCCCATGGCTTCCTCCTGCATCATCTTTGCTCTCAACTGCCCGCATCATTCTGCATCTGCCGGATTTTTGACCTTTTGGGACCAGTCCAGAGGATGTTGGAAACTGTTATTCTTCATCAGGGCTTCCCTGGCCTTTAGGCGATTTACATTCTGAGGAATCTCCAAAGTCTCCTTGATCAAATCCTTTATCATCTCATCGGATACCTCTTTGGCGGGTATATTACTGCCTATACTGTTGATCAATTCAATCATAAAAAAGCCGCACTGATTGTAATATAGAATCTGGTTGATGAGGCGCTCATCATCCGGGTTGTTCTCACGTATAAAACCCGGAAAACGTGTAGCCAAATGGTAATCCACCTGTGCATTGGCAAAGTCTTTCGCAATATCCCCATAGTGCTCCGTAATCTCCTTAATGGTCATCTGCTCAATGCCGTTCCCATATTTTCTCTCCAGCATGTCATATTGGGCCGCCAAGACCTCCCTCAGGGTGTCCAGACCGGCATCGTTCTTTTCTATCGCCTCATCCCGCTTCTCTTCAGCATCCTTCTTTTTTTTCTCCAACTCTTGCTGCTTTTCAACATCTTTTCTTTCTATTGCTTGTTTCAACGGCTCTTCATATTCAGATACGTCGGGGGTCAGGCCCCCTCCGGCTCCCAAATTTAATAACATCCGGCGGAGCTGCTCCGGAGTAAGAAGCGTTTCAGTGGCTTCTAACTTCAGAAAACTGCTGAGGGTGCGGAACAGAGCCTCTCCAATGTCCACAGGCTTTTTCAGCCTCTCAAGATCGTCCTTCGTGTGCTTCAGGGAGAAGTAATGCTGACTCTTCAGCCGCTCCACGACTGCAGCCATCTCTCCTGTACCGAATTCCTCCTCAAGCCGTTTCTTGACTTCATCCATCTTCCCCGGTAATTCCTCTTTAAGAGTTTCTGCCGTATAGTACTCTTTTGCGACATTATTATATTTCGGGTCAATAGTGACAAGACTGGCGATATTACTTATTCTAAGATAATCAAAAAATTCCTGAAACTCCGGGGTTCCCGGCGTTTTCTGATTCTTATAGCGCTCGGAGGCAGCCTTTATCGTCTGTTTTCCCTGTTTCTTAAAACCGTCTGCCCTCTCGACCAGTCCCCGCAGGAGCGCCAGCTTATATTCGTATTCGAGTTTCCGCTGCCCTATCAGGTCATCCTTCAGAGTCAGAGATTTCCTGGTGTTGTCAGTCTGTTCTGGGTGCTTGAGGGTCAGACACTTGTCCACACCCAGGCTGACAGAATAAAGCTTACGGAGTTCTTCCTCACTCAGGGCATTCAGTTTCTCCGCGTCGCAGTCCAACAGCTTTTGGACATCGCCTTCTATTAAGCTGCGGATCTGCTGATACATCTCGGGGGTTGGCTTTTGGGTCTCCTCCGATTTGATAGACTCTATAAAACTCTGATATTCTTCCGGCTTCCCCTTATAATCGCCGGCAAAAAAATCTGCCTGTCTGGAAAATTCTTTAAGGGCCGACTGTTCACTTATGTAGGGGACATCCCTATAATCCGGCTCAACCCCCCGCTTTTCGCATTCCGCCTTAAAGAGAGAGACCGTAGGACCGGCAATATCCAGAGCCTTCTTCAAGTCTTCCTTCTTCACAGGACACAACGGAGAATCGAAAAAAAACGCATTATTTTTGTCTTTCATGACATTTTCCATGTATACTATGCGGTCCGCAATAGACTTGTATTCGGCCGCATTGCTTCGCATGTTTTTATCGGAGAACATATCCTCCTTCAGATTGAAGCTTAACACTTCTTCCGCCATCCGCTGCAGATAGGGGGCTCGGCGTACGTAGTCCGTGGAGCAGAAAGCGTCATAAAACGCCTGGCCTTCCCGTTGGTATTTCTCATCAGCAGCTACGGCCGCCCCGTCAGTTCGGAAAGTGTGGGAAAAGATCTGCAGCACCCGTCTGTCCACCCCTGACAGGTTCTTTGACATGTCATGCATCTCCTCATTTGTCTCCGGATTAATTCCTAAGAAAGGAAAATTGCGATTAAAGAGGGTTCTATTCTGTTTATAGTAACCCTTCAACTGCTGCTTTATATCATAAGTAACGATATCCCCCACGGGACAGTGTTCTCTTGCCTCCCTTGCGTGACGTTTTTCTGCCCTTCGCGCTTTATAGGTCTTCCTGGCAGGAGCCATCTGCTGAACCGCCTCACCGGCGGCAGCGGCATGGGCATGGGCAGGTGGAAGGTTCATCTGGGCCTGCTGCTGTATTTGCTGCTGAGCCTCCTGCCGGATCTGCTGCGGGGCCTGCTGATTAATCTGCTGCGGGGCCTGCTGCCGGATCTGCTGAGTCTCCTGCATTTGCTGCTGTGCCTGCTGTTGGTCCAGCTGTTGTTGTTTCTGCATAAAATCCATTGGTGCTTCCTCCCTTTTCCTGCTCAAGTACAGAATAGCGGTATTTCAGCTCCTCTTCACACTAATTCCCGTCCGCCGGATTTTTGACCTTCTGGGACCAGTCCAGAGGATGCTGGAAGCTGCTGTTGTTCTTCATCAGGTACTCCCTGGCGGCTACAGCCTCCTTCTCCTCATCCGCGATCATTATGCCGCCTATAAATTTTTGGATACCCTCGTCGGATATTATTAGCATCTCTCCGCTGTTTGGGTCTGGTATAAGGTCGTGGAATAGCCAGGGTATAAGATCCGCAATTGCATTGCCGCACCTGCGATAGTATTGAATCTGGTTGAAGAGGCGTTCATCGTCCAAGTTGCCTTCACGTATAAAGCCCGGAAAATTTGTAGCCATATGAAGATCCTGCTGCCCGTTGGTCAAATCTTTCCCAATATCCTCATAGTGCTCAATAAGTTCCTTGATCGTCAGCTGCTCAAGACTGTTCCCATATTTTCTCTCCAGCATGTCATAATGGGCAGTCAGAACCTTCCTCAGGGTGTCCAAGCCGGCATTATTCTTTTCTATTGCCTCATCCCTGTGGGTCAGGCCCGCTCCGGCTCCCAGGTTGAACAGCATTTGTTCAAACTCCTCCGGAGTAAGGAGGGTCTGGGCAGCTTCAGAAGTCAGGAAATTTTCGAAGCCGCGGAACAACTGCTCTCCAATGTCCGAAGGCATCTTCATATCCTTAAGCTGCGCCTCGCTGTAGGCCAGAGAGTAATAGGTGTGACTCTGCAGCCGTACCATGGCTTCCGCGATCTTCCCTTCGCGCAGCAGCTGCTTCTTATCTTCAGCAATCTTCTTGGCTTCATCAATCTTCCCTTTGCCTTGCAGCGTCTTAATCTCTTTAGCAATCTTTCCGGCTTCCGTAATCTTCCCTTCGCGTTCTTTCGCCGGGATGGCGTTAAATTCCTTCGTGACAGCAGCAAATTTCGAGGGAATGAAACAGACACGATCGTTGATATCTGTACCAAGCAAAGACTCAAAAAATTCCTTAAACTCCGGGGTTCCAGGCGTCATCCGATCCCGAAGGCGCGTGGAGGCAGCCTCTATCGTCTGTTCTCCCTGTTCAATAAAGCCGACTGACTTCTCGATCAGCCCCCGCAGGACAGTTGTCTTATATTCATATTCAAGCCTCCTCTGCCCTATCAAGTCATCCTTCAGGGTCCGACAATTTATTATAGGGTGCCCGAGGGTCAGGCACTTGTCCACACCCAGGCTGATAGAATAGAGTCTACGGAGTTCTTCCTCGCTCAGGGTATTCAGTTTCTCCACGTCGCAGTCCAACAGCTTTTGGACATCGCCTTCTATTAAGCTGCGGATCTGCTGATACATCTCGGGGGTTGGCTTTTGGGTCTCCTCCGATTTGATAGACTCTATAAAACTCTGATATTCTTCCGGCTTCCCCTTATAATCGCCGGCAAAAAAATCTGCCTGTCTGGAAAATTCTTTAAGGGCCGACTGTTCACTTATGTAGGGGACATCCCTATAATCCGGCTCAACCCCCCGCTTTTCGCATTCCGCCTTAAAGAGAGAGACCGTAGGACCGGCAATATCCAGAGCCTTCTTCAAGTCTTCCTTCTTCACAGGACACAACGGAGAATCGAAAAAAAACGCATTATTTTTGTCTTTCATGACATTTTCCATGTATACTATGCGGTCCGCAATAGACTTGTATTCGGCCGCATTGCTTCGCATGTTTTTATCGGAGAACATATCCTCCTTCAGATTGAAGCTTAACACTTCTTCCGCCATCCGCTGCAGATAGGGGGCTCGGCGTACGTAGTCCGTGGAGCAGAAAGCGTCATAAAACGCCTGGCCTTCCCGTTGGTATTTCTCATCAGCAGTAACGGCCGCCTCGCCGGTTCGGAAAGTGTGGGAAAATATCTGCAGCACCCGTCTGTCCACCCCTGACAGGTTCTTTGACATGTCATGTTTCTCCTCATTTGTCACCGGGTCAATTCCTAAGAAAGGGAAATTGCGATTAAAGAGGGTTCTATGCTGTTTATAGTAATCCTCCAATTGATGCTTTATATCATAAGTAACGATATTCCCCACGGGACAGTGTTCTCTTGCCTCCGCTGCATGACGTTTCTCTTCCTCCCTTGCGCGGCGTTTCTCTGCCCTTCGCGCTTTATAGGTCTTTCTGGCAGGAGCCACCTGCTGAACCGCCTCACCGGCGGCAGCGGCGTCGGCGTGGGCAGGGGGAAGGTTCACCTGGGCCTGCTGCTGAAGCTGCTGCTGAGCCTCTTGCCGGAGCTGCTGCGGGGCCTCCTGCTGAATCTGCTGCGGGGCCTCCTGCTGAATCTGCTGCGGGGCCTGCTGATTAAGCTGCTGAGCCTCCTTCATTTGCTGCTGTGCCTGCAGTTGGTCCGGCTGTTGTTGCTTCTGCATAAATTCCATTGATGCTTCCTCCTCTTTCCCGCTCAAGTACAGAATAGCGGTATTTTATTAACTCAATCACAAATCAAAATAGTAGGTAAAAGAAATTGGGACCGACTCGGGGAGCATGGCGCAAAGCAGCTTGGCAGAGGCAGCATTGACTGCCTGTACCGTCAGCAGTGTTTCAGGGGGATAACTCCTGCGCGCGGCCGCATAGACAGCCGAAAGCATCGGAGCCATGTCCTGAGGGCGTCCGCTCTGTACCCAGGCCAACTCCAGCAGACCGGGCTGTCTACTGAGAACGGCCGCAAAGGATCGAACGGCATTGTCCTCGACTACAGCCATGCTCGCTGTACTGTCCAGCGCAGAATCCGTCAGCGAAACCGGGAGATAGGCCTCCTCTCTGACCCGGGCTGCCTGATAGACCTCTCTGAGCAGAGTGGGGGGAATCTGCCCAAAGGGCCGGACATTGGCAGGAATTTTCTGTTCTCTGGCAAAAAAGGAATTATTTTCAAGACTGCCCAATGTCAGACCATAGATGGTCTCCCCGTAATCCAGCCGACATAAGAAGCCCATCGCTGTCAGGAACGGGGCAAGCGCCTGATGCTCCGGCAGTGTCACGGTATAACTGATCTCCAGACTGCGGCAATGCTCTTTCAGGAGGGTGCGCAGGGTCTCTATCAGCATGGTTCCGCCGCCGCGGCGGCGATAGTCAGGGGCTACATAGAAGGAAGTTACGTTAAAGACATCTCCCTCCAGTTCTCCTGCCGCCGCCCCGCAGGCCACATTGTCCTCAGTCAGGCCAAGCACCAGCAGAGGCTTCCCCTGTTTCAGGGCTGCCGCCGCATCCGGCAGCAGCAGCGTCTGAAATATTCCGCATGTCTCGCGGTCGATCCATCCTATTTCCATAAATATATCGCTCCTTTCCAAAATCCATCCGCTCCGACATCCGCCCTACAGCCCGATCAGCGATGCATAAGGTTCAAAATCGGATTTGGTAAATACTTTTCCCGTCTTGACAAACTCATAACGGATAGCCTGAAGATAATGCTTCATGCATACCTCTTTGCCGTCTCCGTCCGCAGCCGCCAGAAACGCCGCGTTCAGGATACAGTTCTTGATATTGCCTCCTACAAACTCAAACTTTTCCGCCAGGAAACGGATATCCACATCCTCGCCCAAAGGAGTACCCTTCGGAATCGTGGTGCGCCACAGCATTTCCCTGGTATCAGGGTCGGGAAACTGAAATTCCACAATGTATTTCATCCGTCTGAAAAATGCCGGGTCAATGTTGTGCTTATAATTGGTTGCCAGAACGGACACTCCGTCATAAGCTTCCACTTCCTGAAGAAGCAGGGCCGTTTTATTGTTATTGGAGGCCTGGTTGCTGCCGCCGTCATCGGAACGCTTGGCAAACAGGGTATCACACTCGTCAAAAAACAGCACCACATTACATTTTTTAGCTTCGCGGAAGATCATGGAGATGGATTTCTCCGTTTCTCCCACATACTTATCTATAACCTTGGACAGATCCACCCTGTACAGTTCCAGGTTCAGTTCATGGGCGATTACCTGGGCACACATGGATTTTCCCGTTCCCGGCGCTCCGAACAGCAGGATGGAAAGTCCCCGCCCGTAAGGATATTTCTTTATATAATTCCAGTTGTCATAAACCTGTTTTCTGAAATTCATCTGGTCTATGGCGTGTTCCAGAGTCTCCCTCTGGTCATGGTTCATGACAATGTCCTCAAATCCAAAGTTTGCCTTTATCTTTGTGGCCTTTTGGGTCAGTTCCGAGCTCATCTGGTTGTTACAGCCTCTGAAAAGCGTGTCTCTCGGAATGCTGATCTCTTTATCCATGGTGGCAAAACTTCTGGCCTGATGAAGCGCTGCCTTGATCTTTCCCGGGGTAAACAGGAATTTGGTGGCCATTTCCAGCAGATCCACCTCCGGTGACAGGGAATAATTTTGGGAAAAATATTTCCAGCACGCTTCTCTCTCCCCATTGGATGGCGTGGGCAGCTCCAGCTCCGTGACTTCTTCCTTTGTCATCTCCTTGACCGGCAGCTTTTCCTTGCTGATGGCAAATACCATCATGCCATGTGCTGTCAGCTTTGAAAAAGCCAGATCCATGTACCCGAAGAATTTCTCCTTCTCCTCTTCCCTGTAGGACAGATCATCCAGACAGCAGCAGGCATTGGTCAGAATGCACTCCCTGGTGACTGCCCACAGCGCCTTATCCACAAAGCTGAAATCATAGACAAATAATTTTTTACAGTTGATCGAGACAGCTCTCATTCCCTGCTCCCGGCAGAAGTGTTTCACAAAAAATTTTCTGCCGCTTCCCTCGTCTCCATAGTAGGAAAAGATTTTCACGCCCTCTTCATAAGAGATTTTCATGGCCTCCAGAACGCCCTCATTTGCCAGGATCGGATCCAATTCCCCATCATCCGTAAGCATTTGGAAAAACCTGCTGTAATCCTCATCCAGCCGCAGGGGATTTTTGCCAAACAGATAGTCAATCATCCGTTTATCCGGTGAGACCACAGTGGAAAAGGGCATATTGCCCTGCACATGCAGATTCAGGATGGGCATCAGCTGCTCCAGGCAGACCGACATATCGCCGTAGGCTCCTGTGATGGAAAACCGGCTGCCATAATACAGCTTTGCCGCAGACTCTATTGTAGGGGCAGAAAGGGAGCCGTTTTCATTGATCACCTGGAATACTCCCGCATAATCGGTCTGGGTGGAGGACAGAATGCCGCAGGCCAGACAGAAAATCGTAAAGTTCTCATAGTTTAATTTCCGGCATATCTCATAAAAGGGAAGGGATACGCCCGCCTCTCCCGCCAGAGCGGCCCTTGCGTTTATGTAGCTTATCATTTCCTCTGCGGAATACTGCGAAGCGCCGTCGCCTGCCCCGGCCTTGTCCGCAGAGCCGCCCGCTTCCTCTGCAAACGCAGAGAACAGATCATCCCAATCCGACGTATCATCCTCCTGATCCGGTGAAGACTCCTGTATCTCTTCTTCCGGAATGCTTTCCGCCCGGTCATTTTCCTTCCGTCCACGGCTGTACTGAAACTGCTCCAGCTTTTCAACGCACAGATCATGGACAATTTCCAGATCCGGATAAAGCACATTTTTGTACCCGCCTTCACCCGTAGCATAGATTTTCTTTAAGTCCGCCAGATACCGGTTCATCCCTTCATTCACACAGGCAAACAGGTATTCCATATATTCTTCGTAACTGTCAAAAGGCTGTGTTTTCTCCTTTTCATCAAACAAATCCGCCATCCTAAACCTCCTTCTTCTCTGTCCTAAAGACTGCTGTCTCATCAAATACGCTTCCTGCGGTATTGATTCCTTCCAGTTTCTGTTGTTGGAATACGCCTGCCTGCCGGTTCAGGGGCTTCTGTCTGTCCCGGGAAGCATAAGACATGGTATCTTCTTCCTCCTCAGATGGCAGGGCATTCTTCCTTTTCATTTTCATGCCGGTATCCCGGATCAGCCGTTCTGTCAACTGCATATATTTTCTCCATTCATAAACAATGCTCGATTGTTTTTACATTCCGTTTGTGTTATGATTACAAAAAACAACAGAGAGGATTTCTTATGAATACTACTCAAAAAAGCCTTTTGGTATGTTCTGCCGTATGCTATGTCATGGTTTTTTTCAGCTTTTTAGGTTCAGCATTGTGGCTGGTTCTGATATTCTTTATCCTGCACAGCGTGGCACTTATATTTTTTTCTTACTTAACTTACTCTGCAAGCCGGGCTCCAAAGGCAGAAACGGACCCGGGATCCTTAAAGGAGCAATATGACCGGCTGCTCCGGGAAAACACGCATCTTTCCGACGAGCTTTCCCAGGTTCAAAAACGATGTGAGGAACTGGAAAAATCCGGGAAGGAACCGGAAAAAATCAAGGAAGAACCGGTGGCTCCGGCTTCCCCGGCAGCTGAAGAAAAAATCCCCGATACATACCAGAGTCTGCTTCCGCCCATTGATCCGAAATCAGACAGCCAGGATACTGTCAATATCATCCAGACAGCAAAAGACACCATACAGGAATTTCTTCCCTTCTCTTCGGAGGCAGGGATTCAGCTTCAGGTTTCCGCTGCTGCAGATACCCTGTTCGTAAAGGCAGACGCCCGGCGGATCCGCATTTTATTCCGCAACATTATTGATAACTCCATCAAGTACATGAAGCAGGCCGGCAATGTAGTGATCACCATATCTGCCATCGGTGACGATATCTTTATTGTTCTGAAGGATAACGGAAAGGGTCTGCCGGAAACAGAGACCCCGCATATCTTTGAGATGAATTACCAGGGTTCCAACCGCGTAAGCGGCAACGGGCTGGGTCTGACACAGGCCAAGGCCATTGTGGAATCCTACGGCGGCACCATCTATGCCAAAAGTACGACAGGAAAAGGCATGGGTATCTACATTCAGATTCCTGTTGCTTAAAAGGAGGTCCCTCTCATGAGCAAAGATAAATTCTTTCTGTTGTCCGTTATGTCGTTCTATATTGTAGCCGGAGTTCTGGCCTGTGCTTTTTTCTTTTTCAGAGGCTCTTCCCTGTCGGGAAACGAGTCCTTCTCTCTGTCAGCTCTCTATAATATTAAGCCGGAGCTTTTCCAATCGCTTCTGCCGGAGATGACGGAAGCCCCCCGGGAAGCTGCAGATGCCCCGCAGGAAACTGCCGATGCCCCGCAGGAGACTGCGGATGATGCTCTGCCGGAGGCTTCGGATGCCGTGTCGGAAGCAGATCCGGTGGAAACCACACCGGAACCTGTGTATTATGCGTTCACAACCTTAAATGTTGACACTTCCCTTAATGTCCGTCAGGAACCCAATCTGGATGCCCCGATCATTGCCCGGTTTTCTCCCGGGACCACCGGATATGTACTGGAACAGGGCACTGCATGGAGCCTTGTCCGGTCCGGCGACATCACCGGATATGTCTCTAACGAATATCTGGATTTTCGTGAGATTCCCAAGGAGGAGTATCCGGCTCCATAGGTTTTTCCCCTGTCAGCATAATCTCCCGATATTCCAGCCCCTGAGCGCTGGCCTTGTCATGTGTGGCAGCCACCACGGTGATTCCCTGTCTGTGTACCAGTTCCAGAAGCCTCATGATTTCTCTGGATTCCTCATAAGACAAATTGCCCGTAGGCTCATCCGCCAGAAGAATGGAAGGATAATTCACCAATGCTCTGGCAAGACATACTTTCTGCTTCTCTCCTCCGGACAATTGTGATGGGTATCTTCTGTGAAGATGAGAGATTCCCAACAGCATCAACAGGGAAGAAACAGCAGCCCGATTGTCTTTGTGTCCTCCGCCCGTGATCAGGCGTGCAAGTTCCACATTCTGGTAAACTGTCCGTTTCGGCAGCAGGTAATCCTTCTGGAACACCACCCCCAGCTTTCTTCGGTAAAATGGAATTTCCCGCTCTCCTATCTGCTCAATATCCTGATCTAATACATGGATTTTTCCTGATGTGATCTCCGTGTCCTTCAGCAGAAGACGGATAAGGGTAGTTTTCCCTGCTCCGCTTTCTCCCGTCAGAAGAATAAACTCCCCTGTCCGAATCTCCGCGTTAAAGTCCTGAAACACATTTTCCTGCGAGCCTTCATATCGTTTTGTCACATTTATAAATTCAATCATGAAACCTCTGATCACTCAATGGTCAGCATGTCAGCAAATCCGGTCAGCGTAAACACTTCCATCACAGCCTCACCTACATGGACCAGCTTCATGCTCCCGCCTTTGGAATTGGCGGTCTTCTGCCCGATCAGCAATGCGCGGAGGCCGGCACTTGACACATACTCCACCTTTTCCATATTTAAAACTACCGTGGTGCCTTTCTGAAATGCCTGCAGAATACTCTGCTGTAACTGGGGACTGGTGTTGGTATCTACCCTACCCTCTATATCCAGCTGTATCATGCCTTCCTGTCTTGTTTCTGAAATCGTCATCTTCCTTCACCCTCCTGTGGTTGATTAATTTATTCGTATATAGCCATCCAGTTCCTGGCCGGCATCCAGGCTGCCCTCCTGCTGCCCTGAAATTCTGGCGTCCATATCCAGATAGGAATAGGAATCCAGGGTTCCGGCCTTTTTCCTCCTGATGATATGAAGCCGTGAACGGACCGGCTTAAACTGGTCTAACAAAAACAGCAGCTGGGATTTCTGAACTTCCGTTATGGATTCTCCCACCAGTATGGTCACATCATATGCGCTGTTTCCATACAGTTTCTCAAATTCCGCCATCTGTTCTTTCTCAATATAGTCCTCCAGCACATTCCGTTCCAGCACCATGACTTTCTCGCCCAGAACGATTTCGGCGATTCGCTCCAGCACAGCCCTGGTTCCCTTCATCCGATTCAGCCTGTAGGCTTCCTTTACCAAAGTCCGAAGAGCATCCTCCTCCAGAAATTTATCTCCCACCCGAATGCCAAGCCACCTGCCATATATGGGCAGGAGGTCTGCCTGACAGGTGTCCGGATCCAGAATCCCCGGCAGCGCTTCTATGTCATTCTGGAAGTCATTGTATATGCTGGAAAATACGGACATATAACGGTGGAAAAATCCCCCTCTCTCCCGGTAGATTTCCGGAAAGGTATTCATAAAATTATCCCCCTGTAAATCTACCCTTATATTGGATATCCGGCCTTCTCCCAGCCCTGTCAGCTCTAATATCAGGTACAGATACCGTCCCCGGAGCCCGTATAAAAGCACATCCTTCTGGTTTACAAAGCGCAGCCCTTCCACCTGCCGGAAAAATTCTTTTTTAATGATGATTTCTTCCCGGCTGTCACACAAAAATGAGTCAATTGCCACAGGCTGTCCGTTTCTGTAAAAGGAATCCTCATTCAGTGCCGCCACATACAAATAGCACACCATATTTTCAGAAAAAGATGCCTCAAAGCTAAGCCTTCCCCATGTGGAATCTAAAACTGCGCTGTCTATGGCCCGTAAGCACAGATAATGGACCGGTTCATCCCTGACCACAGTCAGGCTTCCGTCCTCTTCCGGTTCAAAGCCTGAATAATATCCTTGCTGTATGCGGCTTTTATTTACAGAATAACTGCTTCCCGCCACTCTTCCTTACACCCCCTTACATATAAATTCCTGTCTCCAGCACAATGTCTCCTCCATAGCACAGGCAGTTCTGAACCGGGACAATGTCCGCCTCCACCAGCCTGGCCAGACTGGGATTGCGTGGGATCAAAGACAGCTCATAGATAAACTCCACACAGTCCAGGCTCTCGATTTCATGGAATACCTGGTCAAACTTCAGTATCTCTCCGAAGTTTTTTCCCGAGTGAATGTAATCGATCTCCTTGCGGATTGCCTGTTCGATCAGCTCGCGGCTGTTTTCATACTGCCGCTTCACATAAATGGTTCCATGGACATCAACAGGTGTGTACACCGGCGAAACGATCTGAATTTTAGTGGTCAAAAGCCGTTTATCTTCCAGCTGTTTTTCAATCGCTGTCCGGTATGCTTCCGATAATTTGGGAAACTCTTCATCGGTTCCCGGCTTCACCGCAATGCTGACCATGTTCCTGTTCCGGTTCATCCATGCCCTGACCTTATGGATACAAAGCTGGGGCGTCTCCCTCACCAGCTTTTCATAATCCTCCGCCGTTACTGCCGTATAAGGCCGCTTTAAATCCTGCAAAAACCTCTTTTTTACTTCCTCCAGCGTTTCCCGGAAAGCCCCTCCTGTTCCCTCTGCGGGATTAAAAAAAACTACGGAAGATGAAATCCCCACTCCATGAAATACATTGCCTTCCCGGACGTTTCCTTCCTTTCCTCTGGTGGTGCTCAGTGTTCCTACATACAAGTCAGCGCCGATAAAGTCTCCCGGATCCTCAATAATGATCTTCCCTTCATCCTCATACAGATGATAGGTCAGATCCTCCTGCCCATAACGGCTGGGTCTGACAAAATCATAGATATCCCCGCCGTCCTGCCCGGTTCTTCTGGCAATAATGCAGAAATTGTCCGCCACAATATGTCTGGCCGGAAGCTCTATGGTCTGACGGTCATTTCCCAAAACCGTCCCAAGAAAATACCGGCGCATCGTCTCTTCACTGTAAGCCACGATCTTAACAGCGTTTCTCACCTTTTCCGGCCCATATCCGAAACGCCGCCTGTCAAACCTCCAGGTATGGCTTTGGTCCTCTTCTACGGTTTCCCGGTAAAACCGCCCCGTTCCCTCTGTCTCACCGGCGGGCATATACCGCCTGTAAGAAGAGCCTTTTTCTTCTTTACAAAAAACCGTCACATATCCCTGAGGCAGCAGATCGCTTAAGAGGTTTACGGCGGATACCTTGTTAAATGTATGGCATACAGCCTTTGTCTCCTTCTGCCATATCTCAAATAAAAATCCGCTGATGCTGGTCAGCCTGGGCCGCACATCATAGTCCGCCCGCTCCAGAGTGGCCCGGATCACATAGCCGCCGCCCGGAGCCTCCTCACATGGCGCTGCCGGTATCTGCGGCATACGCACACGGATTTCTCCGCTCACCAGAAAACATCCTGTGTAATCTCTCACGGAAAGTTCCACAAACCCCTGATCGGTATAACATTCCCACCTGATATCCGCAAACGTGTTATTGCCCTTTTCCACAAAGGGATTCCTGTTATACCGGTCTGCCACAGTCACATAGAAAGAAATTTCCTCTCCCGCCCCGGGGGGTTCATCCATGATAAACCACACACTGTCTCCTGCTCCGGGAGACTCTCCGAAAATACAGGCAGGCACCTGTACCTCGCTGTCCAGCAGATAACTGCAGTCATACTGTCTGCCGTTTTGCACCCCATAGACGCCTGTCATATGGTATGGTCTTAATTCCAGGCTGCGGTTTGTCTCAAAACACAGATCTCCTACCATAAACTTCTGGTTGGCCGGAATCTTTAGCGGCTCCCGGATTCCCTCCGCCGCAAGAAGCACTCTGGCGCAGCGCCCCTTTACCGCTTCAAAACCGGCCAGTTTTAACAGCTTCTGCTGAATAGCCGGAGTAATCTCATATATATAATTTTGCTGGAGAGCTTCAAAGGCTGTCAGATTCTCAAGGATAGTGACTCCCGGGTCTGACGGGTTATAGTTCGTCCATTCCTCAGAATACAGCGGAATCTGCAAAAGCGCCTCTGCCATCATCTCTTCATAGGTCTTTTCCTCCAGGTTTCGATTATTCAGCATGACGCTTTTCCTCCGAAATCATGATATTTACCCTGTGCCTGCCGCTTTTGCATATGACAAAGGGACTTTCCTCCATATCCTCCAGATCCATCTCGTGGGTTCCCTGCTGATCCGTATACTTTACAACGGCTGCCATCTTCTTTATGACTGCCTTGCTTTTTAACACATTCAGCCGCATCATCAACTGGGCCTTCTTTGGCATGGTTCCAATCTCCCAGCCGTCTCCATATCCGGAACTAATGGGATTCAGATACCGCTCCAGCGATTCCTGAAGCAGATTCTGGACTTCAAAGCTGTCATCCATCTGAATCACTTCCGCCCATATGTCTACGGATACTTCCACAAAAATCGGCTCTGCTATATGAAAATCTCCGGGGGCAATGGTCAGTTCGCAGGATTCCATCAAATGCTTTTTTAATTTCCCTGACACACTGTGGAAGGAATAAGAACCCTCCGCAAAATCCTTTAACAGAATCACAAACGTCACCGCATTGTCATTCTTTTCTCCATGAATGGTTCTTCCCACCACGCACCGGACTTTGTCAATGGTATCGGAAAAGCTCTTTATTTCCCGTATGTAATCCTCCATGGACACCAGACGTCTTCTGGCGCTTAAGATATTGGCTCCCCTTTGCAGCGCACTGTCCAGATCCTCAATATTACTTCCGCCGTAAGCCTTTACAGGATTGGCGATACTATCCACAAACATAATATTTTCCAGAGAATCATTGATCCGCCCGGGCGCTACGTTGCCTTCCTTTCCGTTGCAGCACCGGATCGTAACCTTAAATGCCACATCATCCAGAACTCTCGGAATCTCTCCACTGATTCCGTCCCCGAAGATCAGGCGGCTGTTCATACGATCCAGCATATAACATTGTTTGGAAGGCGGATCGTCCAACCGGTCCGTTTCCTGCCATTTTACATAAAAAGAGGAAATCTCGCCTAAAATATCATACTCTGCCCGAACCGTGTCAGGATGTTCTTTTGCCAGCTGAATCATCTGACGTCCGGAATATTTCCCCTTCTCATTCACCCAAAGATCAATATCCAGAATATAGGGGACTCCTAAGCTTACGGACATGTCCGGCAAGGACTCGTCCAGATAAAAGTCTTCTTCTGCCCTGGTTTCTATATTCGCCGCCTGGACAGCATTGGGCGTTATGCCCTTGATAACGGGCAGCGCCCCTTCCCTGGGAATTCTTCGGGCATCCACCGGACTTATGCGAATCCAGTACTCCTTCCTTCCCTCCAGCGTGATCGCATGCATATCAGCCTGGGGCATAAACATCACCGTGCCGGAGCGGGACATATCCATGGTATAATCAAGAACTTTCATCTGTTTGAAGCCCTTGGCAGTGCTGTATTCAAAACGGCATTTGGTCCCTTCAAAGCGGCTGCCTTCCTCCATCCGGAATAAGATACTGACGGGGCCGGATTCCATTTTCCGGGAAAATCCCAGATACAGGGCATCCGTCGTGTACATGCCTCTGGAAAACGCCACAAAAGGACTGCCTTCTTTTACAGCCTTTGTCAGCTCCTGTCTCCCGGTTCCCACTATGGAAATCAGACGTTCTGCGTCCATATAATGGCTTTCATAGGAAAAAGACACCTTCAGATTCTTTATGTGAGGATAGTGATGGATACAGGGGCGCATATAACAGTTATCCGCCTTTAACACCTGCATCCGTATGCATCTTCCCTGATAAGCCCCCACCCCTGTCTCCTGCCAGTCATACGGACATACAAAGGAGATTTCATAAGTTCCTTCCCGGTCCCGGGCAAACATATCCCCTGTTTCCTGAAAGGTCTTCAGCTTCTTCCAGCCGATTCCGTTAAAATACTCAAGAGAAATTTCCTCTGCCCTGGTGTCTGCCGGCATATCCGTCCAGATAACCTTCGGTTTTTTCTTTATGATCTTCAGCTGGGTATCCTCACCCTGGACAGTGTTAAGAATTCTGTGCTCCCTGTAGGATAATTCAAACTCCAGGCACACCGTTGACCCTGCCTTGCTGAAGTACTCGTCATGCCCCAGATAGCATTCCTGGTACAAAGACAGGGTATCGCCAAAGGGGTCAAAGGACTGAACATCAAAATCCGTAGCGCCGCTGCCTGCGAAATCCGCAAAAGCCCTGTCCCCTGAAGAAGACATGGCAATGCGGGATACAGAAAGATTTTCTTCCACCGGCTCTTCTGCCACAAGAGCCAGCAGACTGTACTGCTTTCCCTCAAGTTCTGTTTTTAGATTCTTTTTTTCCTTCCTGAGGATCACCGTCTCCCCATCCGAAAGTACCTGAACCTTCTCGACAGGAATCAGTCCTTCTTCTGCCAGATAGTAAAACCGATAACGCTTTTCCTCTATCTTCTTTATCAGCTTCGAATTTCCCTGAAGCTTCATATAAATATTATTGTTCTCTACATCCAGCACTATGGAATGATACAGCAGCAGAGCGTTTTTTTGAATCCCGTTTAACTCACTGCCAAAGAGACGAAACGGCGTTAAACCGTTCTCCTCCTCTCCGGCAAAAGCTTCTTCCTCTTCTTCTGCCATCACGGTTCCGTCCGTTATCCCGGCGGGTTCGAAACGGCCTTTCAGGGGAATGATCTTTCCGTCGCTCTCTATGGTCATAAACACGGCTTCCAGAACGGAATTAGTCACATACAGATTGTGGGCAGTCTCAAAGATAATCTGCCCGCCTTCCTGCTCCGTTTCCGCCAGCAGCTTTGTGCCCTTATACACCGTGGCCCCCGGTATGGTATCCCGGACCAGATCCATGACCACCGTGGCTGTGGCAGGCTTGGGGGGCAGCAGGGAAATTCCCAGCATATTTACAAATTCTGTATGGTACCTTTCCAGCACCTGGTTGTATCTTTTGATATTTCCGGCCATCTGAGCCGCGAAGATTTTGGCAATGACCGAGCCGATATCCGGATTCTCCCGGTCAAAATGCCACTCCGGCACATAGGAAGAGGCCAGTTCTTCAATCCGGTCTTCAATATCCTCCCGGGAGCGTTTATCAATTTTCAATTCATTCCAATTCTTCTGATTCATATTGTTCTGGCTCATAAGCTTCTTCCTCGGCTGCTGCGTTTAAATAAAAGGGAAATACCAAACTGTCTCTCACATGGCTGCTGCGGACAGTGTAATCAATGTTTACAAGCAGGCATCCTTCCCTGACCCGGGAATCAGTGGTAATCTCCACGTCCTGAACCCTTGGCTCCTGCTTTAATATCTGTTCCGTAAGATCCCGAATCATCATATTGACAGAGGTCACGTTGATGTCCATAAATGTATAGGACATCAGGTTGCTTCCGAATTCCGGCCTGAGAAACCGTTCCGTCTGCTGGGTCATCAGGATCAGGTACACAGACTCCTTCACACTTTCCTCTTCTGATGAAACCACAAACCGTCCCGTGGCCTTATTGATCTGGGGCGGAAATTTCATTCCCGCGCCTAAAAATCCCTTTTCCGACATATTAATCTCCATTCTTGCTGCAACAAATCTACCCGATCATAACCGGTGTTCCCGACAAAGAAGCATTTCCGCTGCTCTTCAGCTTCAGCATTGCGTTTGCCTCCGCGGACAAGCTGGCTGCCTTCAGTTCGGTATTGCCATCCGACTTCAGATTGATATTTCCGCTCGTCTTTACACTTAGTTTGGTGGCCTCTAACTTAACTGACCCATTACTTCCGTTCATGATCAGTTCAATGTTATCTCCCACCTTCACCGTCAGCTTCTTCTCCGCCGTAATTTCCATGTCTCCGGATTCCGTTTTCATCTGAATATGGTTTTTCCCGTTTTTATCGGAGATCAGGATCACATTCTTCTCGTTATCAAGCTCAATCCTGTGGGTTCCCCTGGCGGTGACTATCTTTATCTTATCCTTGTCGCCTTCCCCTTCCCTGTTATCTTCAAAATAGATGGTATTTCCGTTTTTTGTGACAATCTTTTTGTATTGATTATCTTCATCTGCGGTTTTCTTCAGAATCTCGTCCCGGTCTTTGGGAATACAGCCGATCACATAAGGCTTCTCTATATTTCCCTGTTCAAAGACTAAAAGCACCTGGTCCCCCACTTCCGGCAGAAAATAATGTCCCCATTTGGAACCGCCGGAAGGCATGGCCACCCTGGCCCATTTTAATTCGTTGGCGTCCTTATCTCTGGTAGGTACGGTCACACAGACGCGCCCCGGCATATTCTGGTCATAGTTTTTTGCCACCTGCCCTACCACCACTCCGAAAATCCGGTTGTCGCCGGTGTCCGTCTTCATCACCTGTTTTTTCGTAATATCGTCAATCACATCATATAGTCCCATTACAATAACCATGCCTTTCTCACACTACATCTGTCTCCATGCCGGCCGCCTTCCCGACTACCCTGGTCACATATCCTTTTTCGCCGTCCATAATATGACGGACCGTGACCAGATAAAAGGTGTTGGACACTGCCGTCCCCAGTCCTTTTATCTTCAGAAACCGTCCCGGTGTCAGCTCCGGCATCCCGATAAACTCTGCCTTCAAGGTTCCCAGTCGGTAAGAAATATCCTCCATCAGATATTCGGCTCTGTAACCGGCATCTTTCTGAGAAGAGACAGTCGGGTCTATGTACACCTTCTGCGCTTTGCTTACCAGAGGTTTGGCCTTATTTCCCTGGGATATTTTATTTTGCATTTTTTTGGTCGAGGAAATCACCTTGGATTTTCCTACATCCATCCCGCGGACTTCCACCTTTCCCACGAGTCCTGTCAGGTCATATTCCACTTCATAGCTCCTCAGCCCATTTCCCGGCTCTGCCTCCATGAGAAGCTCCTTGTTGTTCTTAGCCTTTCTGAAATATACGGTCCCTCCTATGGAAAAAAACTCATAGTTAAATTTCTGGGCCGCTTTCACCACAAACTCATAATCACTTTCACAGACCATCTCGATAGTTCTGTCTGAAGCCCTGTCCCCCTGGGCATCGCCGCCCATCTCTTCCCTGTCCGGCGTGTCCGTAATATCTAATTTGGTAATCACCTCTATGGATTTCAGTCTTTCATAAGCGGAGGCCGTCTGCTCAAGGATTTTCCGGACGCCCTCAGAAAAGCTGGACACTTCCAGCTGCCTGGAGTAATTTCCTGACATCATGATGCCTTTCACATCCATAGCCGTTACCTCGACCCCCGGCATGCTTTCTTCCTGGAACGAGAAATTGACTCTGGATATAAATCCCCGGAAAATTTCACGGACATGTGTCCCATATCCCATGTTGATGACCACGCTGGAACCCATAAAAATGTACTTTTGCAAATCCGAAAACCGAAATTCGCTGTTGGCCTTGTCATAGCAGCCATATATCCAGAAGGTGGCTATGGCTGCCTCAAAACCGCTGGTCATCTCCACCTCAATATCGGATAGCCGGAAACCGCATTTATTGTCCGCAACATTTTTGCCGTTTACAAGAATCTGGGTCAGAGGATGAAAAAAATTTTTATATTTTTCTTTTAAATCTTTATATACAAATGATGCCATGACCCGTCGTCCTTTCCGCCCTGTTCATTCCAATGATCAGACATTAAAGTTAAACCAGTTTCCTGCCTTTTGAGCCGCTTTGACATAGCTTAGATTCTCTGTCTTAAAAAGTCTCTCATAATGATCCTTCCACATTCCCATGCTTTCGGGGGAAACCTTCTCGTCCGCACAGGCCAGAGAGAGGTCTACATAGGCTCTTATGGGCAGTCCCAGGACATTGAACATGGTATATTGGGCCGAAACCCTGTTAAGTATCCCTGTGTAGTTCATGGTTCCCCACTGAAAGGTGATCTGCCTGGTATACTTGGAACGAAGCGCCGCAATAAACCCCTCTACTTCCGCCTGAACCGAGTTATCCTTTTTTCCTGTGGCCGAACGAACCGCCTTTGCCGTTCCTGTGAGTATGCCGGTTGTTGACATATTAAACTTATCCTCCATAAATGCGTCCTGAGGATCTGTTTTATCAAAAATCAATTTCACATTCAAATTGATCCGTACGCTTGCCTTTCCATATCCGATGTTGCCTCCTTTTTCCGAATAGTCCGTCTTCCTGAACAGACCGCCCCCATAGCCGGACAGAGATATCTCGCTCGGGTTAAACTGCACATAAAAACGCTTCTCTGTATCGTTTGCCACATTGTCTGCCTTTTTTTCCACATAGGCCCTGGCATCTGCCGGGACTGATGCACCGGCAATCGCCTCAGACACCTTCGCGGAGGACATGGAAGGTATGGAAGACAACTTTCCTCCCATGCCGCCCTGCACTTCTACCGCCGGCTCTACCACCACTTCCCCTCCCCCCATGTCACCGGAGGGTGCGGAAGACTGCTTTCCTGCCTGGCTGCGTCCCCTCATGTCAGTAATTATTATGACCGCCTTCTCAATATTTCCGAATCTTTGAGAAACAGAGTCTGAAAATGACATTTTTTCCTCCTGTCTACAAGTTGAGATTCAAAAAATTATTATTGGTAACTTTGGAAAACGCGCCTGCCATGCCGCGTTTCGTATTTTCCGCCGCCTGTCCGAATGTTTCGGTAAATGCCTGATCCCAGTACTTCGTGTCATAAGCAAGCTCTTCCTCATCCCCCTGGCGGATAGTCAGATCCACCACTCCCCGGATGGGATTCCCATCTTTATTGAACATGGTATAGCGGGCATTCACACCGGTTAATTCTCCACGGAAACACATTTTTGCCCAGAAAAAGATAACCTGCCTGGTCTCAACCTGGGTCAACAGGGCCATCAGGCCCTCCACCTGATCCTGGACCGAATAACGCTCTTTTTCCTTCTTTCTCACCTCGCTGCCGATTAAGGAAACAGTGTTTCCGACAGTTGTTGGAACTAAGTTCTCCAGCATAAATGCGTCGAAGGGATTCATATCGTCAAAAATCAGCTGAAATCTCATAGTAGTTGAAACCGGCTGAGTGTCCTGGACAATCTGGTTATCGCTTTTGCCGCCCAGATTTCCACCCAGATATTCAACCTGACCCGCCTGAGTTTCCATATGAATGGAACTGGGATTATACTGGACTTCCATGGCAAGATAGCCGGAACCTCCCATCACACCGCCTTTTTCTGTTAAGGAGCTAAAGGTCTGGGTGCCCTCCAGAGCCTTCCGGGCCCCCGCCAGAAGATTCGTTTGGAGACTGCCGGCAGCTTTCGCCGTATCTTCCAGAGAATCACCATACGTATACTGCCTGACACACAGAATTGCTTTGGGGATATTCCCGGTGATACTGCTTCCCAGATTTTGTAATAAAGCGTTCATAATTTAGTATCCTCGTCTCTGCTTTTCATTCTGAAGCCGTTTTTCCAGCTTGCTGTAGACCTGGTCGGAGATACTGCTGATCTGCCTCTGTACTCCCCTTTGAATCAGCTCTGTCAGATCTTCGGCTTCTTTTATCAGGCTGTTCTGGGTCTGTTGATGTATTGTAGTGTGATTCACTTGGGTTTCCACTTTTTCATTCTCTGTCACCCGGACTTTGCTGCTCAATGCCCTGTTCTGTTCTATAAGCTGCTGCAGCAGTTCTTCATCCACCTGATTTTCTACGGACTTGTGAACCAGGGAAATATCACTCCCAGCAGCCGTTGTCCTGGTTCCGGATCCGGACTCTGTCCCCTTTCTCTCCTCCCATTTTTCCAAAACAGTCTCCGACACCCGGCGGAACTGGTCCACATCCTTTTGGGAAATGGATTCCGTCGTAATGTTTTCCCTCTCAATCTGCTGAATATCATGGAGAAGAAGTCCTATGTTATTCCGGGTCGCCTGAGCATGGCCTTCCGGCTGTCCTGATCTGCTCTGGTATTGTTCCAGCCTTTCGTATATTTTTCTGGTCTGCTCCGGCAGAAGTTCAGTAAACCGGCTTAAATTCTCCAGCTTCTGCTGTTGTATCACACTGGTCTCCTGCCGATACTCTTCCATAAGCCGATCCGGATTCTCAAGAGCCATTAAGCTTTCCTGCCGCATTCTCTCAGCAGACGGCCTGACTGTCTTTTTTTGCTCCTCCTGCTGCCGTAAAATCTCCTGATAACGGTTAAAATTCTCTATATTTTGCTGATTGATCCGCTTTATCTGCCGCTCAATGGCCGTGAGGTTCTCCTCCTGGCTGTACAGCGTCTGCTGAACGTTGTTTTCCTCTGTAACAAAATAATTCTCACTGTCTCCGGGAATGTTTACTTCTGCCGGCGAAAATCTTCCCTGCTCTTCCTGGTCCTGCCTTAAAGGACTTTCATAGGTTTCCGTCAGGATCTGATTCCGGCTTTCCCCCTGATAAACAACAGACTGTTCCTTTTCAAACCTGCTGCTGTATTCTGATAAAAGACGCTCTGTCTCCCTTACCAGCTTCCGGTCTGTTTCCGGTCTGTTGTCCCTGACCTCCTTTTCCCCTGTCGCATTCTCCTCTTCCGACTCATCCTCCACAACGGCAGGATACCGGATATCCGCTCCTTCATAGAGGTTTTCTTCTGATATTATCTGATCATAGAACCGGATCGGATCATTTTTTCCGGTTTCCGGCGGTTCTTCCTGCCCTAAGGCCAGAAGCTGATAAACCGCCTCAATTTCCTGTTCATAGACCTGTCTCTGATAGACAGTCAGCGCCTTATTGCTGTTTCGTGTATCAAAACGGCTGCTTATCTCATTTTTCAGCCTCCAAAGTGTATTGTCCATAGCCTGATACAGGGCATTTTTCAAATTAAGCCATGTCTCACTTTTTTTAAACTGTCTCTCAAACCGGCTGAAATAAAGATTGTCAACCAGATTCAACAGAACCGCCGATGTAATCCGGGTATTCATGGTATCCTGATCTATCAGGTTTTCTTCCAGATTCATGGTTTCATAATAATTTTCATGCCGGTACACCAGGGGCACATTATCCTCCCTAACCACACTTTTCAACCGGTTCAGCAGAATATTAGCCGCCACCCGTTTCTGCTCCGTGATCTGAAGCTCCGGACCTGAGACATATCGGTTACTGTTGTTATAGCTGCTGTAGAAATTGTAAAGGATCTGATATACCGCCCCTGTCTGCAGCCGGTTCATAATCTCTTCATGAAGGTGAAGGTCAGTCCGGCTTTCCGAATTTTCCGTAACTGTTTTTTCGTCATTATTTACATGACTATATTGCTGAACCACCCGATTTAACTCTTCTAAATGATTCCAGTACAGGCTGATCAACTGTTCCGTGGTCCGGGTCTCCTGTTTCAGTGCCAAAACCTGGTCCATAAACCGGCTTACATTCTGAATACCCAGCTTGTTCAATACCTCCGTGATATAAACCCTGTCCTGATATGTCAGGTCTGCCTGTTCTGTCAGTGTGATCCTGTTTAGAAGATTATTAATGATCTCCAGCTTTGTTTCCTGGTTATTCCGGATTCTGGTGTTATTAACCAGGCTGGCCATTCCGCCATCCCCCACATATATTTCCGGCGGAACAGACATCACATGGAGCAGGTCCTCGTGGTCAATCCCTGAGGACATTACCTCGTAGTTTCCGCTGATTCTATGGTAAAACTTTTCCCAGGATGAAACCATGTTTGTATTGCATTTCAATTCAATAGGCGCTTTCACGGTAAGCACGGCTCATCCTCCTTTCAGGTTTCCAAGTGTTAATTCTTACCCAGAAACGCCGCCACATTGGCAGCGCTGCGGGCATTGGGCCACCTTTTTGCACTGCTTTCCATTTCCTCTTTGGTCTTCTGATTTCGGGGCTGCACGGCCTTCAAAGGCACTGTGTTAGGCTTTTCATTTTCATCCTTAAACTCCCACTTTTCCGCCCGCTTTCTGGCCGCTTCCAGAACCGGCTCCCTGTCGTCCACATCGCCGGCTTTGTAATGCACGGCGGACTGATTTCCGTTTCCCTTTTTTTCCGTGCCCCGGAATTTCCACGGTTCCTCCATCAAAAAGCTTGTAGCGGGATTTTCTATGCACATCATTTCCCTGTACGCAATGGTGGTAGTCTCTATCAAAAGACCGCTTCTCTCCGCATTCAGTTCCCCGTACTCCTTGGACATTACCGTACACCCTGTAAATACATACATGCGGTCCGGAAGAAAATCACCGTATGCCAGATACCGGTTGACCATCAGTATTACCGGAAGCACCAAATCCGTGCCACGGGCCAGTGGGTCCAAAATATCCACCCCCGCATACCGCTCTACCTGAAATGTAAATGGCTTGGAAATCGGTTTGCGGCGCATATGGACATAATCGTTAAGTCCGCCTTCCTGAATATATTCATACTCATTTTCCTTCTGGAAAGCCTTCACCGATCTGCAGGGAAGATCATAAATTCCCTCTACCCGCAGCAGGAAGTTAAAATTTACCGCCGGATTTCTTCCTTCATTCCGCACTAAAATATTTCCTGAGTCCGCCGTCTCAAGCGCCATATTCTCATCAACCTCTCTGACAAAATTTTCTCTAACGTGTAGCCTTCATATCAAGAATGCTTTTTTCTTTCTCTTTTTTGGAGGGATTCAAACTCTGGTTGATCTGCGATATCTCACCGCACCATTTTCTCCGGCTCATATGATCCAGTTTTAAAACCTCATCATTGCTCCAATGAAAATAGTAAGAGATAAACGCCATCTCCCGATACAGTTCCTCTTTGGGATACAGTTTTATCCCTCCCCTGTAAAATTTAAGGGAGCCTTAAAAATCTTTCCGCAGTCCGGACAGACCACTTCCATTACCGGCGGCTCAATGTCATTGATTCTCTGATACATGTCCTGCAAAAACGCCAGATCCGCCGTAAATAATTTCTCAATCACATTGGCTGTCACCATCTCCAGCCCCTCTAATTCTGTCACCACCTTGCCCAGGATCACAATGGTAAGAAAAGAAGGATTGCTTAAAACCCTGGGATCCCTGGTAGCACTGATCTCATCGCCGGCCGTGGCCAGGCGCATTTTTCCTCTCCTGTGAAGCTCTCCGGCACTGTCCAAATAACCTTTCGGCAAAGTAAACTCATATACTGTTTCCATCCTGTTCTCCTCTCCTGCTCATTCATACTGCATTCCATAAATAACACCCGGACTCAGGCGGTATTTATGCAAGACAGTATCGCTCGCCGAATAATACTGGCCGGGGAAAGCCGTTTTGAGGCTTTCCCCTCCATTCTTCCTTAATTCCTAGTTCGGAATCACCAGTTCTTCATAAGCAATCTCAACGCTCTCAATAGCCACATCGCTTGTCTTTGCATCCAGATCAGGCGCATTGTATTTGGTCACCCATGCATTGGTCAGAATCCATACTCTGGTTCCGCTGATGGCCGTGGCCATGGTCTGCGGAGATCCGCCGTTGATGTCGATCATCTCAATCTGCACATTGTTACGGGGAATCTCACCTCTCACCTCGCTGACACACTCCTGAATCCAGGTCTTAAATGCGCTGTCTAAGGTATATCCCATCTTCAGGGTCACATTACCGTGTTTTACCAGACCCGGAATCTTGACCGGAGCCAGGCTGTTCGCGTTCCCCTGACGGAATTCGATCACATCAACCGACGCTTCCACTCCTGTTACCTCACTGAACGCCGCCGTACCGGAAACTCCGTCCACAGTAACCAGGAAGTTCATTTTTGTCAAAGGATAGGAAAGTCCTTTACTGTTCTCATATGTCGCCATGTTTTATCTCTCCTTTTGTATTGCGTTGCTTCTCAACGATTATTCAATCAGCCCTCTGCCTGCTCTCCGCCGGACTCAGCAGTATGCTGGGTCACACGGAAGATTACAAATTCCGCAGGACGGGAAGGAGCAATACCAATGTTGCAAATCAGTCTGCCGTTCATGATATCGTCACGGCTCATGGTAGATGCTCCGATCTCCACAAAATAGCCCTCGCTGGGTGTGGAACCTGCCAGCATACCGGTTCTCCACATACTGTCAAGGAATGAAGAGATGGTCAGGCTGACTCTCTGCCATAACGCAGCGTCATTGGGCTCAAATACCACCCAGTTGGTATTTGCCTTGATGCTCTCCTCCACGTAGATGAACAGACGTCTGACGTTCACATATTTGAACGCCGCGTTGCTGCTGGCAGTCCTTGCGCCCCATACACGGATTCCCTGGCCGGGAATGGCGCGGATGAGATTCACTCCCTCAGGATTTAAGATGTCCTGCTCTGCCTTGGTGTAGTTCACCTTCAAACCGGTACAGAACACGATTTCGTTGGCCGGAGCCTTGTGAACGCCGCGGTTCACATCAGTTCTGGAGTAAATGCCCATAACGGCACCTGACGGCGGAACAAAGTCACTCTTATTGGAGGAACGGTCAAATACCTGAATCCATGGATGATACATAGCCGCATAAGAGGAATCGATCATATTGCGGTATTCAATCAGATCCTTGGGCTTATACATATCCTTCGGCATGTCAAATACTGCCACTCTGCTCTTTAAGCTCTCACAGTGAGCTACCAGGGATACGATGACTTCCGGATCTGTGATCCCCGGAATCGCCAGCATACTGACTGTACTGTTTTCCAGGAAGGACTGAATTCCGGTGCGTTTTCCGGGGCCTTTGTCCACTCCGATGAAGGTCAGGGAATTGACTTTATCCATGGTTCCGTCAGAACCGCCTTCCAGATTTATCATTCCGCTCTGGATTCCCTCTCCGAAAATAGCCTCTACAGGATTGCCGATCCCTTCCAGCTGTCCCACGGAAACCTTTACAATCTCACTTTTTGACAACTGAGAACCGATGTAGTTGGGAGCCGCAATGTTAAAACTTAACTCCCCATAGTTTTCCACTTCGTCATTATAGCGGACACTGACATCTACGGTCACCAGATAGAGAACCGTCTTGGGAATGATCCCTTTGTCCACCACCGCTCCTGTAAACGGAACCTCAAAGGTTACCGTATTATCATAGATAGTGGAAATGCGGTTATACTCCCCGTTTACCTCTACCAGATCCCCTTCCCGGAAACCTTCCACAGTCTTTGCCACATAGCCGGTTCCCGACTCGGCGATCAACTGCATTTTGCGTTTTTCCACTGTGCTTAAGGAAACCTGGATGCGGTTGCCCCATTTTCCTTCATTAGCAGCCTCTATGGAAAGGTTTCCCATCTCTTTTTTGGCTGCCACTGCATCCTTGGGAATAACACGGGATACGTAACAACGAGTGCCTCCGTTGATAAAAAACTGTTCTACACTGTTTGCCAGATAGCGGTAATCCCCATGGGTGAACTCGCTTAAAAATCCTCCAAACTGCTTTACAAAAGATTTGAAACTGGTTACCAGGGACGGAGCTCCGATGGTGGGACCTTTTTCCGCAAAGCCGATAAATCCGGCGGTGCTGGTTCCCACACCTTCTATGCTCCGCGGAGAGTTGTCATACTCTTCCACGTATACGCCCGGTGTATAATATTCTGCCATAATAGTAGTTCTCCTTTCGTTCTCTCTTTCCATTAAGTACCTTACATCATGTTGTGGCTGCCTTAGTCTGCCCGGGGGCTGTAATGCTGATGACGCCTGCCCCGTTGGCACACATCAAGGTACAGTCATTGGTAAGGCAGGGCTTCTTGTTTATCAATACGGCAGGCTTGGTCGGTATCCATGTTCCTGCCGGCATGCAGACACACGGCTGGGGGGTCAGGACCCCGAGAGCCGCCGCCGTAGCTGCCGCCACCTGCGGATTGGCCAGGGACGTACACATTCCAAAGGGAGTGATACTGCCCGGCTGACAGTCCTGAATCGTCGCTATGGGTTTCCCCTCTGCCATACAAACTGTCTGAGAGGTTGCGTTGATTGTTCCGGGCGCCGTTCCAAACGTACATACTGCCGACGCTCCTGTTACTACGATTTGTGCCATATGCCCTGCTCCTTATATCAGTTTTTCTTCCTCCAGATTATGGAAGTCAACTGTTTTGAATTTCACGCTGCCTTTTACCACATACCGAACCAGATATAACAGACGGGTTGCGTCATCTCTGACCCGTATCAAATAGTTTCCTTTCGGTGTGGTCATTCCGAAAATAATTCTGGCAATCGGAGAATTCACGGAAAATGGCTCCTGTAACGGCTGGCTGATCTTTATGGAAGATTCGGATACCTCCTTTACCACCTCAAACGGCTCATAAGTCTGCTTGTCCGGGTGGATCAAACCATAATAAATGTCATCCATGCCTGACCTGTGAGTTTTAAACAGCTTCATAATGCGTTTTCTCTCATCAAATTCACTAATACAGCAACAGGTCGAGCCTAAATTTACTGCCTGCACACTTTCCAGTCCCTTAAGCTGTCCTGAGAAAGTAATAATGGGCTGAATACCTGACATGTTCTCTGACGGTATCAGGAACACTTCTTTAACAGGCAGTTGTCTGTCCAGCATTTCATATTCAACAGATACCTGACATGGCTCATAACCCCGAGCCCTGATTTCCAGATTACCGTCCTCCCGCCCGCAATTCAGGAATACGTAGTTACCGCTTCCTCGCGGAATGGGCCGGACCGGCTTTCCGTCTCTAAAAAAGCTGACATTTCTCTCTTCCAGCTCTGCTCCGGTCGTAGTATCAATGAGCCGGATCAATAAATCCAGCTGAAAGCAAATGACGGATGCATCCACCTGTTATCCCTCTCCTCCTTCCTCTCCTGTAATGTGCAGTCCGAATTTTGCGTCCACAACACGAGGTGTGTCGATGACCACTTCGCTGGACAGAAATACGGGCGCCGCCTTGTAGAACAGGCTAATCTGATATGGCTTATTGACAGCCTGCCACACCCTAACTTTCTCCTCCAAACTTATCTTCGCCTGAGACAGTACAATGGGAGGTTCCTGCGTTGTAAGCCAGGACTGCAGTTGGTTGGGAAGAACAGAACTGTTGTCATTGACAATCTGTGCCACTCTTCCGATGATTTTTTGTATATCCGGTGCCTTTAATCCCATCTGGGAGGAACCGTTTATAAAGACCATATAGTAAAGGCCATATGGCCTGGGCGGCTTTTGCAGCTGTACCCTCCCCTTTTGCACAAAAGGGGGCTGGGTCACATCACTCTCTTCCCGGATATCATACAGATACAATCCCAGAATGTAGTCCACATCCTGATCTGTGGGGGAAGAGATTTCTATATTATTGGGAGACGGGATAGGCTCCGGACACATTTTTTTACGCAGCGTTCGGACAATATGCGCGCTGACGTCTGCAATAATCGGATAATCTGCCATATTTATCCCTCTCCTTCCTGCAATGCATCCACCAGTTCCTGAAACCGCTTCTGCATTTGCTCACTTAATGCCACTCCATAATCCGTGTTATCTATATATTCCGCCTGACACCGGAAACAGGCAATCGCATCTTCCTCTGCCAGATAAGGTACATTCTGCACCTTGACAGATGTTGTCAGTTTCTCTTCCGAGCCGTTCTGCCGCACCATCCGGTCGCTGTACACCGTAAAACGGCAGACATTTGATTTCTTCGTAAGAGTTACTTCTTTTCTGGAATCACTGTATACGTAGCGGTATCCGCTGCACAATCCGATAAGCCGCAGCGGAATATATTCCGCAGATTCCCCTTGCAGTTTTTGGAAAATATATCCATTCCCGTCTGTCAAACACTGATTCAGATAAGTCTGTGCCAGATTTGCCGCCTGACGGCTTCCCGACTGCCCGATACGGTTCAACGCCGCCGTAACCGCCGCTTTGTCTGCGTCACTTAAATTGTCGAAGGTATCTCCAAAAACCGCCTCGATTGCCGCCCGGATATCACCTTCACTTAAGCCGCTTACTGCGCCTGACGATTCATTTCCCGTTCCGCCGGACCCGCTTCCTGTTCCGCCAGACCCGCTTCCTGTTCCGCCAGACCCGCTTCCTGTTCCGCCGGACCCGCTTCCTTCTGCTCCTGTGCCTGTTGTACTGCCGCCTCCGTATAAATCATGGAGACTGCTTTCCTTACTGTCTTCTATAGCTCTGTCAATGTTCTTTAAAAGCTGGGAATTCCCCGAGTCCGCCGCTTTGTCCCTGATTTCCTCCAAAGCGCTTTCCGCCCCCAGGGAAGCCAGACTGTCTATCAAATTTCCCAGGCTGTCATTTCCTGAAATATTGCCCTCGGCAATCATAGAGAGCGCGGAATTTTTCATCTGGTTTATATTGTTCAGGGTGGTGTTGTCTCCCGCCTGGTTGGCCGCCTGAGCTTTCTGAGCCGCCGTACTTGAGGAACTGGTGAGAATCGCGTTCAGCTCCTGTTCCATGGCACTGATTTCCTCATCTGCCTGCGCGATCAATGCCTCATATTTTCTGGCCGTACTCAGATCATTGTTATCTAATGCGTCTGCCTGTTTTTCCAGCAGTTCTTCCTTTCTGTTCTCCAGTTTCTGAAGTTCTGACTGCAATCCCTCTTCCTCACCGGAGACAGACCGGGCCAGATTCTGTAGCCACAAAATATGGTCATCAATGGTTTCTCCTGCCTTGGCCCGAAAATCATCATTGGCTGCCCGATCATAATAGGTTTCCGCCTGCTCAATCCGCCCATAAAGATATTCCACAGCATCTGCTGCCGACATCCGCTTCGTCCTTGCCAGTATCAGATACTGGAATTCTGATTTCGCTCCATTGGCTACGGACTTTCTGTCATCCAACACCTGATTTTTAGCTGCCTGGCTGACTCCATTTGCCACCGCAGCCTTATAAGCGCCTCCTGCTCCCTGTGACAATATCTGCAGATACTTGTTCTCTGCAGCTTCCAGCAGTTCTCCATCCAGCAGCGTCAGCTCTCTTTCTGCGTTCGCCACAACATCATCCTGAATATGGTAAAGATCCTGTAATTCCTGAAGCCGCGCCTCAACCCGGGAATTCCACCCCCCTGTGGACAGGTTCACTACCTGCATACTTTTTTCGTATTCCGCGTTTTTCAGAACCGTTTCCCCTTGCACCAGCATATTTCCCGAATGTTCAATATAGCTTTCCTGACAACTTTGGATGCTGGTTCCTATAGCGTCAGTGACGTTTGTGTTTTCCACAAACTGCTTGTCGTCATAACTTTTCGAGTTATATCCCTGGCCGGAGCAGCTATTCTGAAGATTCGTCAGATAATTGTTATCAACCTCAGACAACCGGGAAAATATTTCCGCCCTTCTCCTTGCGTCAATCCGGCTCATAAGAGTGCTGACAATCTCAGCCAGTTCCTTCTGATCTGATCTTTGAAGACTCTCATAGCAGCTCTGAAGCCCTGCCAGCTGCTGATCACACCGGGCAGTAATCTCATTTCTCAAATTCAATTCAAAAAACGCCCGGAGCTTTGTATAATAATATTTATTTATCCCTGTGCTTTGCGAAGAAGACACATTATCATACTGAAGGCGGACAGGCTCTAATTCCGGCAGGTTGTACAGATCATAAGGATCCGGCGTATCAAAAATGCTGATTGCCGCGCCGCTCCTGGCATCCCTGGTGATGCCGTCGGAACCGGTATAGCAGGTTACCCACAAATCTGCCAGCTCCGACTCAGGAATCACGGTTCCCCGGTCAGAGATATCTGAAAGACCCGCAGCATCCGTAATGTCAAACCACGCGCCGCCTGCCAGTTCCGACTTGTAGTAGATGCTGGTCTGGTTCGAATCCGCGGCACTGTCCAGGGCCTTCTCATACAACTCATCCGTGAGGGCCTGAATGTTGATAAGGTATGTACCGATAAACAGCGTAGAGTCCTCGATCACATGAGAATACGCATACCGTCTGTATGTCACAGCCCTGGATTCATCAAAAATAGCGCCTTTAGCCGTTTGACAGCACAGAATCCACGTAAAAACACTTACGCTCAAAATTGCCGCTGCCATTCTGACTTTTCTTCCTGATTTCATGTTCCCTCCGGATTTCTCATAAGTTTCATATTACTGGTTTCAAAATATCCTGTATATTTTAATCTGGAATCCTCCCCATAAAATTCAATGGTCAGCTGTTCCATACTGTCCTGCACCAAAGGAAGATACCTGAAGGCTGTGTTTATGGGAATCAGGGTACTGGTGGCCAGATATTTCCCTTCCTGATTCTTCACCAGGTAATAAGCGATTCCCTCCGACTCATCAGGCTTTAACGTGATAGTCACCATTTCGGTGACGCTTCCTGTCTGGCTTGTGTAGGTGCCTATCTCCAGCTTCTCCGAACTTACAGTGGTATAGCCTTTTACAATTTGAAGCGGCCCGCTGTAAACATCAGGATCTATGACACAGTCATCTACAAAGGTGTCTCCGTCATATAGCCTGAGTTTCACCTCCGACACACTGTCTACAGCCAGCGCCAGATGCCGGATGGTCTTATCAATCTCTGTGCGGTTTCCAATGCGGGTTCCGTCACACCATAGTTCAAAATGGGTCACACTGACCTCAAAATCATCAGGGATGCCTACCCCGACCCGGAACTCCTGCTCCTGGATAATAGATTCAATGTAGTAGTAAGCGCCCTGGGCATACTCATCTTCCACATAGCTGTTCCCGCCGCTGCCGGCGTTTAAGTCCGCCCCTGTTCCTTCCAGAAGAGCCGTAATCCCTCCGCAGGTCAGCCTGTCAAAAGAATACAGAGCCTGGGAATACAGGGCCAGGGCCTCGAACATTTCATTCTGCATATCCTCGTATTCATCCAGAGAAGCCTTATATTCATCATATGTCAGCTCTCCCAGACGGTTTAAAACCTTATCTGCTTCCAGCTGCTTTTTGGCATCCTCCACCTGTTCGGTGAGAGACATATAACTGTTTCTCATACTGATCAGATTGTTGAAGCTGTCTTCTACCTGCTGGGTCAGATCCTGCTTTGTGTTGTTCTTCTCAAGAAGAGCATCCTGATATTCCAAAGCCGCCTCATACAGTGCATATGGCTCATCCTCCACATACCTGATACCTGAAATCTGTCCCTTAAACCACTCCCTGGGAATACGGATAAAGAGAATCCTTTTCTTCCCCTGCCAGGGTGCATCGATAGCAACTAAAAATTCCTCGTACTTGCTCTTAAACGCCTTGCCGTTGATTTTCTGCCCTGCTATGGCCTGATTCACATACTCGGAAATATATCCCATCTTGCCGCCATACTGCCCCGCCATCAAATTATAATTGGTTCGCAGGGAGATGAGGCTGGTGGTGGCGTCCATGGAAGCTTCGTAATAATTTTCATCTCTGTCCAACGTATATTGAATCAGATCATTTAACTGGCTTCTCTGTATACTGAAATCCACAAACGGATTCTCAAACCGATACCCCGTGGTGACATCCATGCCAACAGCGGTGGATAACTTCTTTTTAGCTGCCTCCAAACGTCTTTTGTCCGCAGCAATCTTGTCGTTCAGAACCTTGATGGCTTTTTCCATGGCATCCACATCACTTTGGGTTGCCTGCCCCAATTTCAGCCGCAGCCGGTTTTTTTCAAGGGTTGTTTCCATAGAAGAAAGCCTGTCTTCATTAAAGGAAATGGTGTCCTGCAATACCACAATATCCACATACAGATTGGAAACATTCTCATATACCGCCAGCACCTGATCGGTCATTTTGTGCTTTATCGTATCAATCTCTGCCTGAATCTCAATCGGTTTAAACTGAAACTCATACGCCTCTGACAAATCGGGCTTTTCCGGAAATTTAAATGAAAGAAGAGGCGTCCATCGGAAGGTTGACATATTTTTCTTTTTAAGCCTGATCGATTTGATGGCCTGTTTTAAGGATACCTCCTTAACCTGAAGCTGACTTTCCAGTTTCTCATATTCCGAACTGTTGGCCAGCGCTGTTTTCTTGACCATATCCAGAGTCAGAACCCGCTCCGCTGCCTGGACCCGCATCTGCCCGCTTCCGCCGGGAGAAATAATGATAACAGCCACTGCAAGGAGGGTGATCAGACTTTTTGCCAATACACATTTTCTCATGCTCCGCCCTCATCTTTTTCAATCGAATAAAAGGAAAAGGTATCTCCTCTGTCCTGACAGACAAATGTATAGATCAACCCGTCTTTGCGGAAGGAATAAAGATAGACCGTATAAGCAGGATCAAAACCCTCTACCACAAAATAATCATCATAATCTGATGATAACTCCATATCTACTTTTCTCTGGAAACCTTTTTGATAATCTGCCATCCAGTTGATTGCTACAGCCTCCGGCATGGTTACCTCAGAGTTTCCTTCATAATCCTCTGTTCCGAAATAATTTTTTAACTCTTCTATGGTGGTAAAAGTTTTTCCCCCCAGCCCCAGAGAGCTTTTCAAAACCAATACCTGTTCTACAACAATCTCGTCATCCAGAGACTGGCTGTCGCCCCATCCCAGATACATGGCGTCAATATCCTCTAAAACCACGGCAAAATCCCGGTCATTCTCATACAATACCCTTTTCCCTTTATAAATGTCTGCTATCTCCGAGACTTTCTTGCCCAAAAGACTGCCATACAAAAGTTCATCCTGGCTGAAACTGCCGGAATAGACCAGATTGCTGCCATTATCATACAGCTTTCCGTTACCATCTTTTTTTCCAAGGGCAAACTCTCCCTCATAAACCAGGCTTCCGTTCTCCCGGTAAAGTCTTCCCGTACCATCAAAAAGATTATTTTGGAAATTACCGGTATACATCATAGTTCCGCTGTCATAATATCTGGTTCCGTTTCCCTGATACCTGTTTTTATCAAAATTACCCTGATATACCACAACGCCTTCCCGGTTATACAATGTTCCGTAACCGGTGACACTTCCACCCTTTACTTCCCCCTCATAGGCCAGATAGCCGGATTTCCCTCTGATCCGCACTTTCCCCTCGGCAAAGCGCAGCATAACGGAATTATAATCATAGGTCTTAATCCCCTCTTCCCCGGCATGAGTCAGGGTCTTACAGGTACTGAACAAATAGTACAGGCTCAGGACACCTGCTGCCACCACAACAGCCATTGCCAGCCTTCTGCTGACAAGCCAGCCGAAAACCGAATAATAGTCCTTCTTATGTCTCGGCCTGACATCCAATAAAGAGGTAAAGAAATCACGAATTTTCGCAATAATATTGGTGCGGATAAAATTCCAGCTGGTCCACATCTTCACCTTTGTTACCAAAGGTGTGACCTTTGCCTTGATCGAGGTCAGCAAGACCCGAAACAAATTATCACCCATGATTCATACCTCCTTTCCGGACTGCAACCCCTTATGCCTCCCAGTACAGCCTGCAGATATCTCCTTCAATATGTACCTGATTCAAATATTTCTCACAGGTAAACAAATACCACTTTGCTATGGCGTCTTCCGGATTATCTTTCAGTACATCCGAAAATGTGCTTCTGGCAAGATAGAAATCATGCTGATAAAACAATTGAAGAGCCTTCTGGAATTTGACATCTGTCACCGTCTTCAGTCTCCTCTGGGCAAGGGGACAGGCATCCAGTACTTCATACAGACGCAGCTTCTCTCCTGTATCGGAAATCAGAATATATCCGATGTATCGAAGATTTCCTTCCGGATTCTCCCTGCTTTTCACACTCTCGGTAATCACTAATCTGAGGCCCATTTCCTGAAGCCACCTGGCATATTTCTCAAGTTCTTTTCCTTCCCTGGACAAAAGGAACGGAAAACTTTGCTGCTCAGTTCCTGCCACTCCATATACATACTGGGCATAATGCAGAAATACGCCGGTCTTTAATCCCTCCAGACTCCCGTCCTCACAAAGCTCACGCATGAAGGCTGATTCAAATTCCACCGTGTTCCTGGAATCATCCAAAAACAGAACCTTCAGCATAGTCAGATCGCTATGGCCTGACACGATATATCCGTCTCCTGCATCCTGATGTTTCTCAATCAATTTGAAAAAGCGGTTCATCACCTGTGCGGACCGACGGTCTCTGTTTTCAAGCTCTGCGGAAAAGATGGATGCCACCGTTCCATAAACCGGAGCCATGTCGCCGCTCTTTACCTCCGTGATAGAATCCTTCCCCAGAATCTTCTCAATATTTTTAGGTGCAAACCGATAACATGATTCAAAAATCCGGAATTTGGTGTAGTTAATCTGGCTGATGGTCTTTTTGATTTCCAAAAGACTGTTCCACATATAGTCCACATCTTTCCCATGAACAGACTTTTTCACTACCTCCATCTGCCCATTAGCCACGTTATCCATGGCTTTGGCAAGACGTTTCAGTTCCCTTCCCTGCATTATCAAAAGGCTGATGCTGACCACACTTCCTATTAAAAACAGGATTTCTGCATATATCAGATAATCTTTACCGCCTTTCCAGAAAGATGAATCTTCCATTCTGGTAATGCCTATCAGCAAATATTCCGGATAAAGCCCGCCTGCGGCGGACACGCCCAGCACCTTATAGGCCTCTCCGTCGATCCGCATCACCATACCGGACGTCTGCTCTCCTGCTGCCAGAGCATCCAGCATATCCCCTGTTCCGGCCACATAGACTTCCTCAAACCGCTGCCTGTTAAAGCCACTGGCGCTTACCAGAATCTGATGGTCGCTGCTGCGCACAATACAGACATCCGCAAATATCCGGGAAATCTCCTGCTGTCCTGCAAACCCGCACAGCTGATTTCTCAAAGAATAGTATTCCCTGCTGTTATAAAATCCCTCTTCTTCCACATTGTAGTTTACAGGATTCCCGATTCTCTCCGCCAACGTCTGTACATAATAAAATCCGAACCGCTCCGACTCCTGCTCCTCTGCCTTTTCCCTGAGCCGGGGTATTTGAACCACTCCTGCGGCAGTGATCGCCAGAAGAACCGTCTCAACAATGGCAATGGTATACACAACATGGCTCCGGTTCCGGAGCACAATAAACAGCAGAAACAATGCCGCATATCCAATCAGAAGGATTTGAATATAAACGACAAACCGCTCCTGACGCAGCTTCAACAATTGTCCCACCGTCAGGTTACGGCTCCGGAAAGCATTCTGCACCTCCGGAGATTTCTGAAAATACTCCGCACCATCGCCGTTGTCCCTGCGGATCAGAAGTTCTCCTTCCTCATACCCGGCTTCTACAAAAAGCCTTCCTTCTTCACAATCAACAAGCTCATAGAATTTTATCTCCAATGCCGGAGATTCCTCCGTCGGAGAAGCTCCCTCAGATAATGCTGTCATTTTCTGCCTGTCCACAAAATAAACGCAGGCTTTCTTACCGCCATCTGACACCATAGTCAGGTAAAACCCGCCTGTTTCCGCCTGAAACCCTGTCAGGACCCCCGCCTGGGCCATATGTAATCCGGGAGAAACCGCCACCGGATGAATCCGGTCATCAAATTGGACGATACGGTATTCCGTCACCGTCTCTTCTCCCACTGTGGCCGTTGACAAAAGGACACCATAAAGACCATCCTGGTAATCCACTTTTCCAAACGTGCTCCCGGGACGGATCGAACTGCTCAAAAAGACTTTCTCTACCTTGCCCTGAAGATCTGACACATAGAGAACGCCTTCCCCGTCTATATTCTCTGTTACATATACTTTGCTTCCTGCCACACATCCGTCATGAAAAGAAGAAATCCTCCGTTCATTGCTCCACAATAAACCATCTGCAACAACCAGAGCCAATATCACCAACATCCACATAAATGCCGCTATGTAGAGAATCCGTTTTTTCATTCGTCTTTGTCCTCCGATTCGCTGTATGATACCCTGTCACGCCAGCGTTTCCGTCCCTATGGTCTCGAATCCGTTAAACAATATCCGCAGCCACGGAATATCTCCAAAAATAAGTTGAAAAAGTATGGACACCAGCGCAAGCACCCCAAGGACGAGACAAATACATAACAGAATCCGAAACAGGGCATCCTGTCTGCGGGCAAACCAGGCTTTTATCCGCTTTGTGACCCCCTGCTTCTGTCCCGACACCCCGGCAATCCGGATATCCTTATAAAGTTCCGTAAACCTGTCATAGCTTTTTCTGGATATCTTCTTTTCCAACAGCCGATAACTAAACGCTTTCTGCGAGGCTTTAGACCTTAAAAGTTCTCTTAAAACAGAAGCACAGGCAACCGCACAGTCCCTCTCCGATTTCTCCGGATCCAGTTCCGCCAGATCAATCTGATAACTGAAATATACGGTGTGATCCTTGGACAAATGCAGTTGTTCCTGCTTCAGCAGCAGATAAAGAAGAGGATAGGGCAGATTTGAGGTAATACATGTCATGATCACATTGATACATACGGATTCACATTCTGCCAATGTATATGACTCACCCATATAAAAATTCCGGAGGGGCCTCTCCTGCTTATACTCAAACACCATGCATAAAGCGCCTCTGTCCGAAAAGCTGTCAATGTAAGAATCCCGGGCCGACATGCCGGCCCGTTCAAATACCTCCAGATATTGCCTGGCAGTCTGATGTTCTTTGATCACCAGCAGCGTATACAGATTCCCTGCGGCTGAATTTAAATCCTGGCATATCAAAATATCATTGATATCGTTTTTTCTCACAGTGCGGACACATTCCAGTTTCATCTTCTGTGACTGATAGAACATACCTGCCAATCTCCTTAACGCCCTATTCTTCGGACTCACCAAATCCTTTTTTCTTCACAATGGCATATGCATACGTACATATGATCGGCATGTCAATGCAGTATATCCGAATCTCATACACGCCCTCTTTTGCCGGAGCCGTGTAAACGCCGTCTGACGTGATCTCCCCGCTTCCGGGTTCTGTCAATTCATATGCCACGCTGCAGCTTTCCATGTTGTTATATTTCACATGGAAATAATGGCTTTCTTTCGTGCCCATAACCACCGTAGGCGTGTCTGCGGAAATACTCTTGCCGTTATAATTTTCTGCCAGTCCCAGGTCATTGCCTGCCGGAAACTTAATCGCTATCCATCGGTATGTCAATACCAGGTAATCCACGTTTTCAAGAAGTCTTGCCGCCACGATAAAGCTTCCTTTATCATTCATAACCTTGACAGCGGTCTCCGCATCCACAGCCGCAGTCTTCCCGCTTTTAAACAGATCCGGATTTCCATAAATAGTGTTCTTGGCACTGGCATGTATCGCCGCATCCTCCGTAATGAATTCATAACCAATATCTACATATACATTGCCCCTTCCGAGACCATGCATGATTTCGCCGGAATAACGGATATCGCCTTTCCTGGCCGACTCTCCCAAAGGAATTTCCAAAATACCGGTAGCCACCTCCGGCACATGATTCCCCGACTGCTGCCGATTCTGGCTTTCCGGCTCCACCCTGTAGGCGTTTTCACTTTTTAAAACTTCTCCTTCTTTAATAAAATATTCCAGATATTCGCTGCGCAAATCCTCCTGGGCCGGACTCGTGATATAAGTTTTTACCTGTTTCTCCAAAACCTCTTCGATAATATAAGCGCTCTCTGTGCGAACCAGCCTTAAATCTGCCAGGCGCACATAATCCTTATATCCGCCCATATTTCTCATCTCCAGGCTCATGCGGCCGATTTCCCGGTTCACGAGTTCTCTGGGCGTGCCGTCCGAAATCATCACCTTCATAGAGCAGGAAGCCGCTGTCTCTACAGCCATCCCGTCAATCCAGGCCTTGGCACTGCCGCTTTTCAGCAGCACGGAAGTATCCAGCATGGTCACCTCCTGGGTCACCAGCCAATATCCTTTTTTAACTTTTTCTTTATATCCGAGAGAAATATCCTCCAGATTTATCTCTATCTCATGCTGCCCCTCCGGTGTCAGGAATACCGGAATCTGCAGATTTCCATGGTATGTCAGTTTTTTATTTTCTGAGGAAAGCTTTTCTACCTCTATCTCCAGCTTCACATTCTTCCCGCGGCAGACTGTAGCAGGCATAACCAGCTTCACCATGAAATCATCATTTTCAAACAGAACCGCACTGGTGAGAAATTCCGCTTCCATGGGATATTGCTTTGCGGCCTCCTCCTGATCCATCAAAAACAACTGATAGTTTTCACTGATCCAGTTATACTCGTATTCTCTTTCGTCCTCTCCCGCTCTCTGGTTCATGGTGTAGACCGTATGTACGGGCTCTTCCCTGTAGCGCAGGCAAAGGCTGGCCATATTGGTTTTTAAACTCTCAAACCCCTCAATGGCAGACAGCTTTTTCACTACAGAGGATTCTATAACGATTTCCCGTCCCAAACCGTCAATGGCTACTCCGCTTTCTACCAGAAGAGACAAGTCATCCAGGCTGAACACACCGCAGCCGCAGACCACTCCGGCTCCATACATCAAGTTATTAATAAACCTGCGCTTATTGTTAAAATAGGCCTGTTCTGCCTGAAAATCTGCTGATGTAAGCATTTTCCCCGGATAATATCGATTCCTCTCAAATGGATATAATTTTGTATTCTTCATATTCCATTCTCCTCTTGATGTATGTACTTTCTTCTCTCCACAGAGCCTCTCCACAGAGCTATATCAATTTTATCAAGATATACTCCCAAAAACAATTTCTTGGCGCCAAATGTCGCTTTTTCTGCGCGAATGACATTTTGCCAAAATTGCTTCAGAACTGTATATCAACTGATTTATTAATAATTAAATATAACACAATAATCCCCCCCACAAGGGAACATCGACATGAATCGACCTAAAATCGCGCTGAATCGACAGCAAAACAGAAAAGGATATTCCTGAGACTAATGATTCGTTTCTAACAGAGACTTTGACCTTAAAGTACAATGAGAAAAAGCAGACAACAAAAAACCCCGATATTTCGGGGTTTTGAGAGGTGCGAGCCGGATTTGAACCGGCGGATAACGGTGTTGCAGACCGGGGCCTTACCACTTGGCTATCGCACCATATGAAATTCTTATATGTGCCTCTT
>CAMWJV010000008.1 GCA_947174665.1 uncultured Lachnospiraceae bacterium | reverse complement strand
CTTATACGTTTACTCCATAAATATTATCTGCTGTTTTATCTGGAAATGACTAATCTATTTATGGAGGGAAGGCGGCATTGAAAAAGGGAATTGCTCTTAGTTTATCATTGGTTTTAATGTCTCTTTTGCTTACATCCTGTTCTGACTTTTCGGCTGGTGAAAGGTGTTTAAGTCCGAAGGAGATGGAGAGCACTCACCTGGAAATGGAGCTGACGGATGGGGTGCTGGTGGATGCCGTGATTACGCCATACAGCAGGTATCAAAACGGTTTGAATGCCTACTATGTCTCTATGATGTATCGGGAAGAGGATTTGGTGTCAGGGGAGGATTTTATATTCTCCCCTGTTATCTATGGGTATTCTCCTGAGGAATTGGCGCGGCTGTTGGCGGAACAGAGCGGTTTTTTGCCCGAATATGTATGGGAAACAGTGCCATATCCGGGAGAACTGATAGGAAATCTGACCATGCGGGATTGTATGGGGGTGGAGCGAATTTTTAGGTGTTACTGGCTTACGGACGAGGCGGGGCGAGTGGATTTGTCTCCCAACGCTGTATATTATGACTATGAGGGAAATCACTTTGACCACAATGCAGTCTGTAATCTCTTGAGAGTGGCCTATCCCGATGAGTCTGAACTGGATTTCGCTTCCTCCGGGGAGTTGGCGGCACAGGCAGAAGCGATTCTGAAAACGCTGACAGGAGAGGACTATTATTCCGAAGTCATCTGTGTCCCCATGGGGGAGGCAAATCGGCAGTTGCTGAAGGACAGGGGCTTTGAAACCGGAGATTTATCCACTGGCAGTTCGCTTTATCCTGAAGAAGATTATTATGGATATCTGTTCTATCGGGACATGGATGGTTTTCCTTTAAGATATTTGAGTCTTTCACTTGTCCTGACAGAGAACGTCACTTGGGAGGAAGAACTGAACGTTCAGCATTATCAGGATTTTTTGATACCTTTTATAGCAGACAAGCAGTTTGTAAGCTGGGGAGAAGTCGGCGGACTCCGATACCTGAGTATAGACCGGAAGCCTAATATCATGGGAACCTATAAGGAGCAGGAGTCCGTCTGTGATATCAATGTGATTCTGGAAAATGCCAGGCAGTATTTTGATAGTGTGCTGAATACCAGTACCATGACGGTAAATCACATTGAGATTGCTTATTCCTATTGGTTTTCAGATGCAGAAGACGGCCCTCTGCGCAATATAGCAGCTCCCTTTTGGGTAGTGCAGTACTGGAACCCCGCCTCAGAGGTTCAGATGATGTTGGTATTTGATGCTTTTTCCGGGCAGTTTATCAGCGAAGTAGAGTATCAACCATAGAAATAAGTTTATATTTTGCTTTCTATAGTATGCTGCAGGCGGATTGTTGACATAAAGGATATCAAAACGTACAATATATTTGTAATATATAAACTGTTCTGTGGATTTTACGGAGGTAAAACTGCATTGAAGAAGCGAATTGCCCGTAGTTTGATATTGATCCTGATGTCTCTTCTGTGTACATCCTGCTCCGGCTCTTCCGCCGATGAGGGGCTTTTAAGTCCGGAGGAGATGGAGAGTACACATCTGGAAATGGAGTTGACGGATGGGGTGCTGGTGGATGCCGTGATTACGCCATACAGCAGGTATCAGAACGGGTTGAACGCCTACTATGTCTCTATGATGTATCAAGAAGAGGATTTGGTGGCAGGGGAGGATTTTGCAGCCTCCCCCATTATTTATGGGCATTCTCTTGAGGAATTGGCGCAGCTGTTGGCAGAACAAAGTGGTTTTTCACCCGAATATGTATGGGAAACCGTTTCCTATCCGGATGAATTGATAGGAAATTTAACCATGCGGGATCCGGCGGGAGTGGAGAGGACATTATGGTGCGGCTGGCGTACGGACGGGGAGGGACGGGTAGATTCAACTCTGAATGCTCTGTACTATAATTATGAGTGGGAGTCCTTTGACTACAATACGGCCGGTAGTCTTTTGAGTATGGCTGTTCCCGATGAGTCTGAACTGGATTTCGCGTCCTCCGAGGAACTGGCGGTACGGGCGGAAGCGATTCTGGAGGCGTTGACGGGAGAAGTGTTTTATTCCGAAATCATCTGCGTTCCCATGGGAGAGGCAAACCGACAGCAGTTGAAAGACCGTGGCTATGAGTTGCAGGGGCAGTTTAGCAATGCACCTTACCTGGAGGAGGATTATTATGGATTTATTTTTTATCGGGACATGGACGGCTTCCCGCTCAGATACCTGTCTCCTTCGATTACTCTGACAGAGAATGTCGGCTGGGAAGAGGAAATGGATAATCAGATTTATGGGGATTCGGTAATGCCTCTTATTGCGCAAAGGCAGTTTGTCAGTTGGGGAAGAGACAGCGGGCTCCGATACCTGAGTACAGATCGGAAACCTCGTATCATGGGAACCTATAGGGAGCAGGAGTCCGTCTGTGATATCAATGTGATTCTGGAAAATGCCAGGCAGTATTTTGATAGTGTGCTGAATACCAGTACCATGACGGTAAATCACATTGAGATTGCTTATTCCTATTGGTTTTCAGATGCAGAAGACGGCCCTCTGCGCAATATAGCGGCTCCCTTTTGGGTAGTGCAGTACTGGAACCCCGGTACAGAGTTTCAAATGATGCTGCTGTATGATGCCTTTTCAGGACAGTTTATCTGCGAAGCCGGATATCAGGCCTAATGTACATGTCAGCATACCGGGAGTGGATCGTATATGAAAAGAACAGGAATTATTATGCTTCGGCTTATAAAGGTAAATTTGCTGCGGATGCTGAGACAGCCTCTTTTCCGGGCCGCTGTCTGCGGAATCGGCCTGATCAGATTTGTCTACACTTTCGGGGACACGGAAATTTACCGGAGGGTTCTGACGGAACGCTCCTGGCGGCCGGATTTATTGTATTTAGCTGCCATGTACGGCTGGGGCAGCAGTCTTCTTCCTTATATCAATCTGTGCCTTGCCGCACTCCCGGCTATCCTCCTCTATATTCAGGATGACCGGAGCGGGCGGATGAGCGTGCTGCTTCCCAGAACCGGCTGGGGCTGCTATGCGCTGGCTCAGGCTTTCAGTGCGGCAGGCGGAGCCTTTCTCTGTATGCTGGGTGGCGACCTGCTTTTTTTTCTGGTGGGACATTTCGGACTGGGGCTTCCCATAGGAAGCAGCTGCTCGGTGGGAATAAGCAGCAGTCTGCTGGAGGCAGAAAATTACTGGGGAGGCTTGCTGGTTTATGAGGCAATGAACGGTATTCTTGCGGCTTTTCTGACGCTGCTGGCATCAGCTGTGGCCGGGGTGGTCAGGGACGCTCAGTTTGTGGTGATCCTTCCCATGATCCTGCAGTTTTTCTTTACATACAGCTGGGCGGACTTTACGCTTACTGTCGGCCTGCCGAAATGGACCAGTCCTAAGTTTGTTTATATGTTTGACTGGTCTCCTTTCCGGAAGGATGAACTGAAGCTGGGATTCGCGCTGGGGCATATGTTTTTGACTGCACTGGCCGTCTCGCTTTTGCTGTATGTTCTGATCAGGCGAAGGTACAGGAGGTGAGAGACGGTGTTAAAAATGATTCGGAAATCTCTGCGGGTATGGTGGTTTGAATTGAGGACAGTCCTGCTTTCCGGCCGTTGGGTGGTATTGACACTGGTTTCCTTTGTGCTGCTGGGGCTATATCTGAAGCAGCTCCTTCTGTTTGCGGAAGTCTATGATCTGAAGCTCTGTCCCGCCGTGCTTCCTCACTTTTTCGGAGACCCTGTGTTCAGCAGTCTGGGAATGCTGCTGCTGGTTTTTTTGACCAGCGTATTTCCCATCACCGGCCATATTCAGCAGGGAATCCTGATGAAAAGCGGAAATCGGTGCTGGGTAAACGGACAGTTTCTGACAGATATCACGCTTGTATTGATTTGGCTGTGTGAAATGTTTTTGTTTATCTGCGTGATCATCGGAGGACGGATTTCCTTTCAGGGCTGGGGGAAGGTGTGGGGCAGTTTTGCGGGAGAAACCGCACGGAATCTGGGATTTGACAGCCACGCTCATATTTCCATGGAAATTATTCTGGGATATACGCCCCTGCAGGCTGTTTTGATGAGTACGCTGTTCGTATGGCTGACCGGCATTCTGTTCGGAGAATTTATTTTCTGCGTGGACGGCCTGTGCCGGAATTATATCGGGGAAATACTGCTGGCGGTTTGGGGATTTGGAAATCTGCTGATCGCCAGCTTCGGAAAACTGTCGGAAATCAGTTTCCTGCGGATGCTGTCTCCCGTCAGCTGGCTGGATATTTCCCGGTATATCGGGAATCCCGTGAGGACATGCAGGGTTCTGCTGGTCATGGGGGGGCTGATCCTGCTGTTTTATATTTTTAACCGACTGCTGGTGAGAGCAAAAAAGATTGAAATCCGGTGAGGTGTGCTGATGATTCGATTGGAAAATGTGACAAAAACTTTCGGAAAGGTTTCCGCAGTAAAACAGATCACTGCAGAGTTTCAGGACGGAATGATAACCGGAATCGTGGGAAGGAACGGAAGCGGGAAAACGGTCCTTTTTAAGATGATCTGCGGATTGATGAAACCTTCCTGCGGCGATATATGGGTAAACGGAGAGCACATCAGTGTGGATAAGGATTTTCCATCCAGCATCGGAGTCATCATTGAGGTGCCGGGTTTCCTGCCCTTTCAGAGCGGATACCGAAACCTGTGGGAACTGGCGGCTATCAACCACCGTATTGGGAGACAGGAGATTGAAGATGCCATTCGCAGGGTGGGGCTGGATCCCTCCAGCCGCAAGCCGGTGGGAAAGTATTCTCTGGGGATGCGGCAGCGCCTGGGGATTGCCCAGGCCATCATGGAGAATCCGGATGTGCTGGTGCTGGATGAGCCTATGAACGGACTTGACGAGGAGGGCGTGGAGGATATCCGCAGGCTTCTGCTGGAATTAAAGGGCGAGGGCAAGACTATTCTGATTGCCAGCCACAACAGGGAAGATATCGAGATACTCTGCGATCAGGTATACCGTATGAAGAGCGGGGAAATGTCCCGGGAAAAATGACAGGGCAGATGCTGTTGAGATTCCTTTGACGATTTTGATTAATTGCAGTATGATTGATATAAAAGTTAATGCGCATTATCCGGCGATGCAGGGAAAAGGATATGAGGCATATACCGGGTTTCGGAACAGGAGTTAAATATGGAAGAAAATATTGAGAATCTCACAAGTGCGAGGATGCAGTTTGCGGTGCTGATCGATGCGGACAATATCAGTTCCAAGTACGCTGCTACTATCTTTGAAGAGCTGGACAAATTCGGCCTTTCCACTTACCGCCGGATTTACGGTAACTGGTCCAGGGCCAACGGCTGGAATGAGGGGATGCTGCTGGAGCATTCCATCATGCCGGTGCAGCAGTTTTCCTACACCACAGGGAAGAATGCCACGGATATGGCCATGGTGATCGACGCTATGGATATTTTATTTAAAAATAAGGTACAGGGCTTTTGTCTGGTGACCAGCGACAGTGATTTTACCAGGCTTGCCATGCGTCTCAGGGAAGAGAGCATGTTTGTTTTAGGCATGGGGGAGTCCAAAACACCCCCGGCGCTGACGAGAGCATGCAACAGATTTATACATCTGAACCTGGTGGCGGAGCAGAACAAGGCATTGGAGGGCAATGAGAATATTGAAGGCAGCGAGGAGCAGAATGTCACTTCAGTCACGGAGGTGCGGCAGGCGATTCTGGCCCTGATCAATGAGAATGACGGCAAGCAGGTTGACCTTGCGCAGATCGGAAACCGTCTGAATGACCGGTTTTCCGACTTTGACGTCCGTAACTATGGATACACCAAGCTAAGCACCATGGTGACTCAGGAACTGCCTGACTTAAGTGTGAAGAAGGTAAACAACCAGTATTATGTGGAGCAGCGTTCTACGCTTACCAAGACGGAACTGGAGCGGGAGATATGCAGTATGATTGAGCGGAACGGCGGCATGATTGACAATCTTTCCACGTTGAACGATGAACTGCACAAAAAGTATAAGCAGCTGGACTTCAAACAGTTTGGTTACAGCCGCATATCCAGCTTTCTGCGCAGTTTAAAGTCCGTGACAGTCCATGAAAACCGGGTGACATTGCGGAGCGAAAGACAATAAAGGGCGGAAAATATGGATATATTTGAATATATGCGCAATACCAGTATGGAAAAGGAATCGCCCCTTGCGGCACGGATGCGTCCCAGGACACTGGACGAAGTGGTGGGGCAGGAACACATTATCGGTAAGGATAAGCTGCTGTACCGTGCTATCAAGGCGGATAAGATCAGTTCCGTCATCTTCTACGGACCGCCGGGAACGGGCAAAACTACCCTTGCCCGGGTGATTGCCAATACCACCAGCGCGGAGTTCACTCAGATTAACGCCACGGTGGCGGGCAAGAAGGATATGGAAGAGGTGGTGGCAAAGGCCAAAGACACGATGGGAATGTATGGAAAGCGTACCATTTTGTTTATTGACGAGATTCACCGCTTTAACAAAAGTCAGCAGGATTATCTGCTTCCCTTTGTGGAGGACGGAACCCTGATCCTCATCGGAGCCACCACGGAGAACCCTTATTTTGAGGTGAACGGGGCACTTATTTCGCGCTCGATCATTTTCGAGTTGAAGCCTATTCCCATGGAGGCAGTGAAGGAGCTCATCCGAAAGGCGGTATATGACACTGACAGGGGAATGGGTGCCTACAACGCGGAGATTGACGAGGAGGCGCTGGACTTTCTGGCCGATCTCTCCGGGGGAGATGCGCGGCATGCTCTGAATGCTGTGGAACTGGGAATCATGACTACGAACCGCAGCGGGGATGGGAAAATACATATTACCCTGGATGTGGCGCAGGAGTGTATCCAGAAGCGGGCCGTCAGATATGACAAGACTGGGGACAACCATTATGACACAATCTCGGCTTTTATTAAGAGCATGAGGGGGTCTGACCCGGATGCGGCGGTGTATTATCTGGCACGGATGCTCTATGCGGGGGAGGAAGTGGCTTTTATTGCCAGACGGATCATGATATGCGCTGCGGAGGATGTGGGCAATGCCGACCCCCAGGCGCTGGTAGTGGCAACCAATGCTTCTCTGGCTGTGGAGCGGATCGGAATGCCGGAGGCCCAGATCATTCTGGCACAGGCGGCGGCTTATGTGGCCTGTGCACCCAAGAGCAATGCAAGCTGTAATGCCATCTTCGAAGCTATGCAGACCGTAGAGCAGACTGGCAGCCTGCCAATCCCGGTACATCTGCAGGATGCACACTACAAAGGGGCTGCAAAGCTGGGGCATGGGGCAGGCTATAAGTATGCCCACGATTATCCTAACCATTATGTAAAACAGCAGTATCTTCCCTATGAACTGGACGGAAAAGAGTTTTACAGACCCACAGGGAACGGATATGAGGTTAAGATCAGGGAACACATGAAGAAGATTAAGGAAGACCCTGGGGACCCGGTCTGATTCTCAGAACAGCTCCTGCACCAGCTGTTGATAGATTTTCTGGTTTTTTTTCTGCCAGTTGTCACAGATGGCGGCGGCGGTGTTTTCATCAGGTACGGAGAGGGTGATGTCCACCAGGCTGATGCCTCTGTCCTTTGCCACCAGATGAGCCTCGTACTCTCCGGAGGTTGATTTGTAGTAATCACCCAGAACAGAAACTTCATTGCGCAGGGTGTACTCGTTTTCACGGAAGTAGGTGTTGATGTCCTGCTTGATGGATTCACTGACCCGGTTCTGGAAAAAGTTCAGCGTCTCCCGTCCCTCTGCGGTGATGGACAGGTGGGTCCGGTTGCGGATGGTCTCGGTGGAAATCAGTTTTGCATCCGTCAGCTCATTGATGACCTGCTGCAGCGTAAGGAAATTGGTGTATTCCCGTCCCAGGATAAAGTCACTGACCTGGGCGGTGGTCATGGGGAAGGTTACCCGGTTCAGCATATATAACACGATCAATTTGTAGAGAGTAAGCGGGTCCTGTATCATAGTCCCTCTCATTCTGCCGCTCGTGCGGCACAGCTTTTTATGAAACATAAAATTTTTTAAATATGGGATTTGACTGCCTGGGCCACCAGCTCTGCCACTTTCGGATTAAAGGCTTCGGGCAGAATGTTATTTTCGTTCAGCTCGTTCTCAGGCACCAGGCTTGCTATTGTCTCGGCGGCAGCCAGCTTCATTTCTTCCGTAATCTGCGCGGCCCGTCCTTCCAGAGCACCCTTAAAGATGCCGGGAAAGGCTATCACATTATTGACCTGATTGGGAAAATCGCTGCGCCCTGTTCCTACCACTCTGGCTCCGGCGGCTTTTGCCGCATCAGGCATAATCTCGGGTACGGGGTTAGCCATGGCAAAGAGGATAGCGTCATGGTTCATGGAAGCCACCATCTCAGGAGTTACAATATTGGGAGCGGAGACACCCACAAAAATATCAGCGCCCTTCAGGGCATCCGCCAGAGTGCCGGTCTCATTCCCAAGGTTTGTCACTTCCACCATTTTTTGCTGCATCCAGTTCAGTCCTTCCGTGGATTTGGACAGGATGCCGACCTTGTCGCACATGACAATGTCGGGGAAGCCGTAGGTCAGGAGCAGCCTGGTGATGGCAACGCCGGCGCTTCCGGCTCCGTTTACCACGATCCGGCAGTCTTCTTTTTTCTTTCCTACCACCTTTAAGCTGTTGATGATGCCGGCAAGAACAACGATGGCAGTACCATGCTGGTCATCATGAAACACGGGAATATCCAGAGTCGCTTTCAGGCGCTCCTCTATCTCAAAGCATCTGGGGGCGCTGATATCCTCAAGATTAATGCCGCCGAAGCCGGGAGCCAGCCAGGTGACAGCCTTTATGATCTCCTCTGTGTCCTGGGTGTCCAGACAGATAGGCACAGCGTTGACACCGCCGAATTCTTTAAAGAGAACGGCTTTTCCTTCCATGACGGGCATGGCGGCGTGAGGGCCGATGTTGCCAAGGCCCAGGACGGCGCTCCCGTCGGAGACCACGGCCACAGTGTTTGACTTCATTGTATATTTGTAAGCAGCTTCCCTGTCCTCGGCGATAACCTTGCAGGGCTCGGCTACGCCGGGAGTGTAGGCGACGGACAGATCCTCTCTGGATCTCACAGGAGATTTGGAGACTATCTCCAGTTTTCCGTTCCATTTTTCGTGCATTAACAGTGCTTTTTCGTTGGTTGTCATAACAGTACCTCTTTTCCTGAATATGTACTATCATATAATAATTTGTCATTGCATGCAAGCATGAAATGGCTGTCGGATATGGAATCCGGGTTCACATCGGACAATTTACATTCACAAAAATTAGGACTTCCTATTTTAGGAAAAGTGTATTATAATAAGTGAAGAAACACGATAATTCAATCAAAGTATCAAGGAATCATGTCGATGAACCCAGTCGATGAACCGTCTTGCTGTAATTCCCGTTTTTTTATTGTGGATATGAAAGCTGCTTTTAGTTTATGTGTGTTTGAGGAGGAGTTTATGAGAGAGAAATACGAATCATTGGCGCTTGTACAGTTAAAGGAGCTTGCCAAGGTGCGCGGGCTGAAAGGTACTTCAACAATGAAGAAGGCTGAGATTGTAGAAGCTATGCTGGCGGAGGATGAAAGGCTGAAAAAGCTGGAGGAGCAGGAAAAGGCGGCAAAGGCCCAGGAAGTTCCTCAGGCTCAGGCAGCGCCGCAGACATCCGGCAGTACAGGAAGGCAGACTGCCTACAGGCGTCAGACATCGGGGGCCGGCAGGACTGCGTCTCAGAAAAATGTAAATGCGGTGCGCAGTGAGACTACACCCGGTGCTGATAATGCGGGCCGAAGTGACGGAGGCAGCCGCAGTGAGACTACACACGCCACCGGCGCGGCCAGAAGCGAAACTGCACCGAAGGCGGAGAATGTGCCTGCAAAGACGGAAAATGCGACACCGGCTATAGAAGGCGTGGCTGCATCACGCCCGTTCAGAAGCAACGAGGTTTATGATGAGAAGACTTACCCCAGAGAGTTGGACAGCGGTGAGGAGGCCAGCGGCATTCTGGAGGTCATGCCGGATGGTTACGGTTTTATCCGTTGTGAGAATTATCTGCCCGGTGAGAATGATGTCTATGTGGCTCCCAGCCAGATTCGCCGTTTTGGCCTGAAGACCGGCGATATACTTCGGGGCAACAAGCGTGTTAAAACCCAGCAGGAGAAATTCAGCGCGCTGCTGTTCATCCGTTCGATCAACGGATACACTACGGAGGAATCCGCGAAGCGGACGGCCTTTGAGGATATGACACCCATTTTCCCGAATGAGCGTATCAGGCTTGAAATGCCGGGATGCAGCGTAGCCATGAGGGTTATGGATCTGGTGAGTCCGGTGGGTAAGGGGCAGCGCGGCATGATCGTGTCGCCGCCTAAGGCAGGAAAGACAACTCTGTTAAAGGAGGTGGCAAAGTCCGTCCTGCGAACAAATCCCCATATGCACATGCTGATTCTGCTCATCGACGAGCGGCCTGAGGAGGTCACGGACATCAAAGAGGCGATTCACGGAGAAAATGTGGAGGTAATTTATTCTACATTTGATGAACTGCCGGAACATCACAAGAGGGTGTCGGAGATGGTGATTGAGCGTGCAAAAAGGCTGGTGGAGCATCAGAAGGATGTAGTTATTCTTCTGGACAGCATTACCCGTCTGACGAGGGCTTATAATCTTGTGGTTCCTCCCAGCGGACGAACATTGTCCGGCGGTCTTGACCCGGCGGCGCTGCATATGCCCAAGAGGTTTTTCGGCGCGGCCAGAAATATGCGGGAAGGCGGCAGTCTGACCATTCTTGCCACGGCGCTGGTTGAGACCGGAAGCAAGATGGATGATGTGGTGTACGAGGAATTCAAGGGAACGGGAAATATGGAAATGGTGCTTGACCGCAAGCTTTCGGAAAAGAGGATTTTCCCGGCTATCGATCTGGCGAAATCCGGCACCAGAAGAGAGGATCTGCTGTTGAACAGGGACGAGCTGGACGCGATCAACATTATGCGGAAGGCGTTGAACGGTCTGAAGCCGGATGAGGCTACCGACAGGATTCTCGATATGTTCTCAAGAACCAGAAATAATAATGAATTTGTGCAGATGGTTAAGAAGAATAAATTTATATAAATATATATAAATAATTGAAATTGGGGGTTGCAAGTAGATAAAGCTTGTGTTACAATAATACCGCTGTTTGTGGTTCCATAGGCAGTGCGGATGAGAACGAAGAATAGCAGTATGTAATTATATAGAGAGGTGAAAGAAGATGAAGGAAGGAATCCATCCCCAGTATTATCAGGCAACTGTAACCTGCAACTGCGGCAACACTTTCGTGACCGGCTCCACAAAGCCTGAGATTCACGTAGAAGTTTGCTCCAAGTGCCATTCATTCTATACCGGCCAGCAGAAGACAGCAAGAGCCGATGGACGTATTGAGAAGTTCAACAAGAAATACGGCGTTAAATAGGAATCGCAAAAAAAGGTTGAGGTGCTTGTATCTCAACCTTTTCTGTTAATGCGCGGGGCAAGTCCCCCTGCTCGATTGAATTCAGGTCGGAGTGAGGTATTATGGCGAAGAGAAGAAAGAGATGTTATTCCGGTATCGGCGGTCAGGCGGTATTGGAAGGCATTATGATGAAAAACCAGGAGAAATACGCGGTTGCCGTTCGGAAGGCCGGCGGTGAGATTGCCGTGGAACTGGAAAATTACCAGGGAGTTCTTCATGGAAGTAAGATAAAGAAGATTCCTTTTATCAGGGGTATCTTTAATTTCATAGATTCTTTAGTGCTGGGAATGCGGTGCATAAATTATTCCGCCTCTGTTTACGATGAGGGGGATGAGGGAAAGGTACAAAGAAGTGACAAGTCTTCAGGCGGTGGCGGTGAAAAGCTGGTGAATATGCTGGTGACTGTTTTTTCCATAGCGTTGGCTGTGGGTATCTTTATTGTACTGCCCTATTATCTTGCATCTTATTTTCGGGGATTTGTGCGTAATGAGTCCCTGATGGCGATTATTGAGGGAGCGATCCGTATTGCGATATTCATTCTTTATGTCTGGGCAATCAGTCTGATGAAGGATATCCGAAGGCTGTACCGTTATCACGGAGCGGAGCACAAGTGTATCAACTGTATCGAGAGGGGGCGTCCGCTGACGGTGCGCAATGTTATGAGATGCTCCCGGCTGCACAGAAGATGCGGCACCAGCTTTATTTTCTTTGTTCTGTTTGTCAGCATTGTCCTGTTCTTCTTTATCAGGGTGGACAATCCGGTGCAGAGGGTAATCCTGCGTGTCCTTCTGATGCCGGTAGTGGCGGGGATTTCCTATGAGCTTATCAGGCTGGCAGGCCGCAGCAATAATATTTTTGTGCTTATCCTTTCTCTGCCGGGCATGTGGATTCAGAGGATGACCACCAAGGAGCCGGACAGAGAGATGGTGGAGGTGGCAATCGCAGCAGTGGAAGCTGTGTTCGACTGGAAAACATTTCTCTATGATAATTTTGACTATGAGGTAGATGAGACCTGGACGCAGGAAGATGAGGCCGGCAGGATGGCAGAAGACAGCGGGGAAGTATTTTCGGAAGAACAGCCGGTGTACGATGGTGAACCGGAAATCGCGGAGGAGCAGTTTGCATACACCGGAGAGGAGTTTTCGGAGGAAGAACAGAATTTCTAAGTTTGCGCCGAGTAAAGACGGCAGAATAAGAGGAAATATGGAGTACAGGGAAACTTATAATATGGGAAAAAACGTTCTGTCGGCGGCATCCGTTCCGGATGCGGATACGGACGCGAGGCTGCTGCTGGAATTTGTCTGCGGCACAAATCGGAACACGCTGCTGGCCCATGGTGACATGGAAGTGACGACGGAACAGGAGAGCGTATATAGAGAGTTGCTGGAGAAGCGCCTGCAGCGCATTCCGCTTCAGTATCTTACCGGGGTGCAGGATTTTATGGGGCTTGAGTTTGCTGTGAATGAGCACGTACTCATTCCCAGACAGGATACGGAAATATTGGTGGAGGAAGCGCTGCAGCATCTCCATGACGGGATGCAGGTGCTGGACATGTGTACCGGTTCCGGCTGCATTTTGATCAGTCTGCTGCACTACTCCAACAACTGTGAGGGCGTGGGTGTGGATGTGTCGGAGGAGGCCCTGAGGGTGGCGGAGCAAAATGCCGTGAAGCTGCTGGGAGCCCAGGCGGTGCGGAATATATCAGGGACCCCGGGAGAGTCTGCAGAGGCTCAGGATATGTTTGTGGGAGCCCATGTCAGCTTTGTGCAGAGCGATTTATTTGAGAAGGTGGAGGGAAAGTTTGATATGATCGTGTCGAATCCGCCTTATATTGAAAGTTATATTATTGATACTCTGATGCCGGAAGTGCGGGATCATGAGCCGAGACTGGCCCTGGATGGCAGCGAAGACGGGCTTATATTTTACAGACGGATTCTGGAGGAATGCCCCCGTTACCTGCAAAAGGGCGGTATGCTCTTTTTTGAGGTGGGATATGACCAGGGGGAAGAGGTGAGCCGCCTGATGGAACAGGCCGGTTTTCTTGGAGTTATGCTGATCAGCGATTATTCCGGGATGGACAGAGTGGTGTGCGGGACGCTGGGCTTTGAATAATGCGATCTGCGGAAAGTGAGAGAACTGTATGTTTGACAGGTTAGAGGATTTGTTAATCCGTTTTGAAGAAATTATGGGCGAGCTCCACGAGCCGACAGTGACGAATAATCAGGAACGGTTTCGCAGGCTGATGAAGGAGCAGAGCGATTTAACCCCTATTGTGGACGCTTATACTGAGTATAAGAAGTGTAAACAGGACATCGACGATTCTCTGGAAATGCTGGAGGAGGAGAACGATGAGGATATGCGGGGGATGATCAAGGAAACCCTGAATGACAGCAGGAAAAGGGTGGAAGAGCTGGAGCAGGAGCTGAAGATCCTGCTTTTGCCCAAGGATCCCAATGATGAAAAGAACGTTATTGTGGAAATCCGTGCCGGGGCAGGCGGAGATGAGGCCGCTCTGTTTGCGGCGGAGATATACCGCATGTATGTGCATTATGCGGAGAGCCAGAGATGGAGGGTGGAGACCATGAATGCCGATGAAATCGGCATTGGCGGCATGAAGGAAGTGCAGTTTATGATTACCGGGCAGGGCGCATACTCCAAAATGAAGTATGAGAGCGGCGTGCATCGGGTGCAGCGTGTGCCGGAGACGGAGAGCGGCGGGCGAATCCATACCTCCACCATCAGCGTGGCCGTGATGCCGGAGGTGGATGAGGACATTGACATTGTGATAGATGACAAGGACATCCGCATTGATGTGATGAGGGCATCCGGCAACGGCGGTCAGTGCGTCAATACCACGGATTCTGCGGTGCGCCTGACCCATTATCCGTCGGGCATCGTGGTGTACAGCCAGACGGAGAAGTCTCAGATACAGAATAAAGCGAAGGCATTTGCACTGCTGAAGGCAAAGCTGTATGACATAGAGCAGCAGCAGAGGCATGACGCGGAGGCGGAAATGAGAAAAAGTCAGATTGGCACGGGAGATCGCTCCGAGAAGATACGTACCTATAATTTCCCCCAGGGACGTGTTACAGACCACCGTATCGGACTGACCATCTATAAATTGGACAAGGTGATGGACGGGGATATTCAAGAGATTCTGGATGCCTGCATAGCAGCCGACCAGGCGGCGAAGCTGGCGAAGATGGGAGAAAACTAGAGCCTGCCCGGTCTGCCTGGATCAAGGCGGCAAAGCTGGCGAAGATGAATGAAGAATAGATCGGCATTTCATACTTGACATAATCAGAAAGGTTATTATAATAATTATTATATTATTATAATAACCTTTCTGATTATTAGTAATAAGGAGGTGCGCTTATGCTGACAGAAAATAAAGTGACCGAATTTAAGAGAGAGTATGTGGATGGGGTAAAGAATACAGTGGTTGCCTTCGCAAATTGTGACGGCGGAGTGCTTTATATCGGCCTGAACAATGACGGCAGTGTGCAGGGAGTTGAGAGTGTGGATGATACCATGCTTCGTGTCACAAATGCGATTCGGGATGCGGTGCGGCCTGATATTACCATGTTTGTGGAGTGCAGACATGAGACCATGGAGGGAAAGTCCGTTGTGTGTGTGTCGGTGCAGAGGGGAACGGCAAGGCCTTATTATCTGGCGAAAAAGGGAATTCGTCCGGAGGGGGTCTATGTGCGTCAGGGGGCATCCACGGTGCCGGCTACGGAGACAGCAATTCTGGACATGATCAGGGAGACCGGCGGAGACAGCTATGAATGCGCGCGTGCGCTTCAGCAGCAGTTGACCTTTGACAAGGCAGGGGACTTTTTCGGGAAGCGGAATGTGGAGTTTGGTCCGGCCCAAATGCGCACACTTCATCTGATCGGCGAAGACGGAACCTATACAAATCTTGGTTTACTGCTCTCTGATCAGTGCACCCACACGATTAAGACAGCATTGTTTGAGGGAAGTAAAAAAGCGGTGTTCAGGGACAGGAGGGAGTTTTCCGGTTCCCTTTTCGGGCAGCTGGAGGAAGCCATCAGCTACATCGACAGATGCAACCGCACCAGGGCGGAATTTTCCGGGCTTGATCGTGTGGATATGCGGGATTATCCAACAGATGCGGTGAGGGAGGCGCTGCTTAACGCGGTGGTACATCGGGACTATTCTTTCAACAGTCCTACGCTTATCAGCATTTTTGAGGATCGCATTGAGATTGTCACTGTGGGCGGACTGGTCAGGGGGATATCCATGGACGATGTGCTGCTGGGAGTGTCTGTCCTGCGAAATGAACATCTGGCGAATGTGTTTTATCGTCTGAAGCTGATTGAGGCATATGGGACGGGCATTCTGAAAATAACGGACTGTTATGGAGATTGCATGGATAAACCGGTCTTTCTCGCAGCAGACCATGCGTTTAAGATCACACTGCCCAATACAAATTATCAAAGAGAAGTGCGGTATACGGAGGAAACTTCCGGCATTCGGGGCGCTATGGCTGTTCGGGAGGAAGATCATTATGGGAAAAGGGTGTATGCTGCGCCGGACTTCAGAGAGAAAAAGATTCTTTCCATGTGTCATGAGAAGGGCTTTGTTCTGCGAAAAGACGTGGAGACGGCGCTTGCGGTGTCCCAGCCCACGGCAATCCTTGTGCTGCGGCATATGGTGGACACGGGCATGCTGATAAAAGAAGGTGGCGGGAAGAACACACGTTATCTCGAGGGGCAGCTGCAGGTATGATCATTATCACGGAGACAGTGAATTATAATAAGGGGACTCTTGGGAGCGGGATCAAAACAGATACTTGGCGTGTCTTTACTTTTCATAGAGTTTAGGCTACAATATGATATGGTGTATGGCTGAGGGGTATCCATGAGATTGCACGCACAGACAGCGGGAAAGGACATGAGGAATCAATGAGATTACTTTTTAAGCAGCGCTTTTTTTCATGGTTTGACAGCTACGATATCTACAATGAGTCAGGGGAGACGGTGTATGTTGTCAAAGGGCAGTTCTCATGGGGGCATTGTCTGAAGATTTATAATGCGCAGGGAGAGAATCTGGGGATGGTGCAGGAGAGAGTTCTGACGTTTCTGCCCAAGTTTGAAATGTATATGGGGGAACGGTATGTGGGCTGTATCAGTAAGGAATTCTCCTTTTTCAAACCCAGATATAATATTGACTGTATGGGCTGGCATGTGGAAGGAGATTTCTGGGAGTGGGATTACAGAATTCTGGATGCATCCGGACAGTGTGCAGCTACCGTGTCAAAGGAGTTATTCAACTGGACGGACACTTATGTTATCGAGGTTTCCAGACAGGAGGATGCCCTTCCTGCGCTGATGCTCGTGCTGGCAATCGACGCGGAGAAATGTTCGCGGAATTGAAATTTTAGTATTTGAAAGGAAAAGTGTGAACGCATTATGGCAGGGTTTATCCCTTTTCTGATTATCATTTTGTTTGCGGCCTTTGTGATATGGGGGAGCAGACCCATGTACAAGGTGACGGCAAAGACAGAGGGTATTGTGGAGGAAGTCAGGGTGGAAACTGACCGCAGGGTGCATACTTCCGGTGCCGCTTCCTGGGGAGCGAACAGGAAGTCCTACCGCCCGTATATCCGTTACAGTTATGAAGGCAGGAGCTATGTAGGCAGGTCGGAACAGGCTTTTGGCAGGGCAATTTTTTTCCCCGGGGACAGAGTGACTGTTGGAGTCAACGACGTGAACAGAGAGAGCGTCAGGATTTTAAAGTAATTTTAGAGTGATCATTTATAATTTAGGATAAAACGCCGCCTGGCGGCGGGGTGAGGGTGAAGATGAGTATTTTTTTACAGCTTGGATTAGGTCTGCTTCCCGGGGCAGCAGGCGCGCTGGTGATTCTGGTGCGCAGGAGAGCATTCGGGGTAAAACAGATATTGGCGGTATTGCTGCTTCTGGGGCTCAGCGGCGGCATGATCACAACGGGGATACTGCAGCTTCCGGGTCAGGATAAGCCTCACAGACAGGCATCCGGGCAGGAGCTGCTGGCATTTGCCAATGCTCTGTATCTGGAAGGGGACTGTGAAAGCGCAGAAGAAGTGCTTGAGGCGTACAGCCGGGCATACGGCTATGACAACGAGTGCAGGCTGCTTACGGCGCGCATTCTTCTTGCAGAGGGCAGCTGCCGGAGAGCCGCAGGGCTTTATGCCTATCTGGAGGATGCGGAAGAATTGTCCATATCTTCAAAGGAAGTACGATACGCACAGGGGAAGGCATCCCACAGCGAGGCAGATCTGGCCATGCTCCGGTATTTACAGGATATGGGTGAGAACCTTGCGGATTACGGCTACGAGGATGACAGTTTCCGGACTCTTTCTGCCACAGCCGATATGGACTTGACTTCTGTGGTCAGAGCCATCCGAATTGAAGTGGAGGACGCCTACGAGCTGGAGAAGGGAACAATCCGTGACTGTGCGGCGCTGCTGGCGGATATGAGAAATGCAGAGAGCGGTGTGTGGGAGGAAGAGCAGATTAAGTCACGCCGCCGCATTTTTTCGCGGCTTGAGGAGAATTTTGCCGGACTTCTGGATTTGCCCTGTGTGAGACGGGCGCGCCTGGAGACTTATGTACAGTGTGGGGACTTTGACAAAGTGACGGAGGCATTAGGAGAGAACTCCTCCTATCACGAGCTGATGCTGGCAGCGGAGCTTTACATGGGCGGAATGGTGGAACATTCCGATTTCCCTGAGTCATTTCAGAGCGTGGATTCAGGGCAGGCCCGGGAGGTGAAACGTCAGCTGAAGGCTGTGCTGAATGCAAACAGGAAGGGCTTAAACGTTCAGGAGCGGAAAGCCATGAAAGCCAGGGTGGATGCTCTGGAGGCGCAGCTGGCTGCTCCGGAGCTGGCGGCCTTAAAAAGTATGCTGTTGGAGCAGGTGCAGGAGGCGGGGGAGGACAGAAGCAAGGTTTACATGGAGCTTGCCAGAGTGGAAAGCTATTTTGGGAATGAGGCTGCAGCCGACGCCTGTTTGGGTAATGCAATTTATTCCTCTCAGGATAGTGGGGATGACAACTATGCTTATGCCATGGGACAGATTGCCGGTGTGATAGACGGAAAAGGGGATTCAGAGGATATCAAACGTGTGCCGGAATATGTGAGCACAGTGCTGGAGAATTCCCTGACGGTGGATGTTGAGGAGATTTTGGCTGAAAATACTGCTGAAAATGCAGCGGAAGAGAAAGCGAAGGATACAGACGGGGCACAGGGAGGAGAGGAAACTTCTGACGGAGGCGGCATAGCAGGTTATCAGGCATTTCCGCAGATGGTGACGGATTATGTGAGCCGGGCCAGGAGCGCCATCAGTATCGGTTTTGTGGATACGGAGCGGTTTGAACGGATTTCGGCAAAGGTGCAGATATCCAGCGATTACATAAATAGCGTAGCAGAGCTGAAAAGCGCGTTGAGGGTGTATGACTGCGGAGCGCAGATTACGGAGTTTACTCTGGATAAGGTTAACTATACCGGCTCGAATATCCTGCTGTGCTGTGACGTGTCAGGAAGCATGTCGGACAGTATAGGAGATTTGAGAGACGCGGTGGAGACGTTCATCACGGAACAGAATCCGGATGAGAAGCTGGCGGTGGTGACTTTTAACAGTGAGATTGTGGATACAAAAGGCTTTGGAGCCTCTGATGAGGAACTTCTGGAACTGGCCGAAGGCATGAGGGCCGGCGGCGGTACGGATATGTTTTCCGCAGTGGTGAACAGTCTGTGGGACTTTCCGAACAGACGCGGGGAAAATAATGTGCTGATTCTGATGACGGACGGGCAGGACGGCGGCATGCACAGCAGCGAGGAGATTGACGAGAAGATTGGCCGGCTGGCCAGGGAAAAGGGAATAATCATCTATACCATAGGACTTGGCACCTCTGTAGACACGGACTATCTGACGACTATCGCTGAAAGCGGCAGCGGTTCTTTCGTCTATGTGTCTGCCAGCGACAGCTTAAACGGTTTTTATGATATGCTTCATGAGCAGGTTTATAATCAGTATCAGCTCACATATCAGGCAGCGGATACCATGACATTGCGGGGCAGGACGCTGGAGGTGTCGCTGCCGGAGGAGAATGTGCGGGCATCAAAAACCTATCATCTGACGGAGGACGGAGATGTCGGGGGAAACGTGAATGTCACCCGGGGAATTTCCGTATCCGGAATCTCGCCCAGATATCTGTATAAGGGCCTGCAGGATGTGCGCGTGGAACTGAGGGGGACAGGATTTCAGAAGGAATCAAAAGTCAGTGTGAAGCTGAACGGCACCCTTGACTACACCATACCGGCCGAATATGTGTCCGAGGAGGCATATGCCCTGACGATTCCTGCCGGTGTGGCGGTGGGAAGCTATAATGTAGAGGTTTCTGTCGATGGACAGAGAATAGTGCTGCAGGACGGGTTTTCGGTGATAACCGGAGGAAATGAGAAGACTACCGTCTTTGGAAAGTATGTTTTCACCTCCGGGGAAAAGATTGAAAACGCTGACGGTTCCTGTCTGCTGCGAAGCGGGGTACAGATGAACGGCTGGCTGCGCTTTAAGGGGGACGTGCTGCTGACGGGAGACATTGAAAACGGCGGCTCCATTCGGGTGACGGAAAAAGCAGGTTCTTATGTGGAATTTGACACCGCCACTGCGGAAGGGCTGGGGGCACTGTTTGCAGAAAAGGGAATCGCATTAGACCTTCCGGCTCTGTACAGTTTTACTCTGTACAGGGATGAGGAACTGGCGGACGATATACAGACAGGTGCCCTTGCGGTATTTCGGGTACTTCGGTTTGACAGTCCCAGCGTGCAGCTGCACCCGGACAGCATCCGGCTGAATTACAAAACCGGAAGCACCATATTGCCCTATCAGGATAATATTTTGGATGTATGCGGGGCAAAAGAACTGTTCCGGTTCTCGATTGACGGAACGGCACAGATTACGGACAGAAATGTGGGGCTGATTCTGGATGCATCTTATAAGGACGCTGACGATAAAAATTATAATCATACTCTGAACCTGTTTAATGCGCCGGTACATTTTAACGGCTCGGTGAAGGTGAAGATTAATACCATTAAAAACGAGTACACTGTGGGGGCCATGGTGAGGCTTGCTTTCTTTGCAAAACAGTCGGGAATCGGCGCTGAGATTTCCTGGAAAGGCTTTACGGTGGACGCGGTAAAGCTGGAATTGGAACTGGCTCAGGGAATCAAACTGCCTACGGCCATCCCTGTTACGGCAAATGATTTCAGTTTCCGGGTGTCGGATATTCAGCAGGCCCTGGAGAGCGGACGCTGGACAAGCCTGGTGTTTGAAGGTTCCATGTCCTTAAGCTGCGGGAAGGTCAGCGAGTATTTTCCCAAACTGGAAAAGTTTGTGGGAGACATCAGCGTTCTCGAAATGCCGGATACTACGGCGTCCTTCCGAATATCACCTTTCCGGGTAGAGGCTGAAGCGAAGCTTGTTTTCCTCAGCGAGATCACACTGGCTGAAGCAGGTCTGAAACTTGGCAGCTTTGAATATACCAACGAGATGCTGGATTTGGATGAAGAGGAAGTACAGGGGATAAGCGCCGGTCTAAAGCTTGGTTTTATGTGGGACAGTGCGGACGGACGCGCTAAGGTGGAGGTGTCGGGCACCGGAGAGCTGGATGCTCACAGCAGGTTTGCCGGAGTGTGTCTCAACGGTACTGCCATGGTGGACGTAAAGTGGTGGCTTTTCAACTTCGAGAGCAAGAAGGAAGGAAATCTTTGCCTGGGGCTTTATACCACTCATGCCGGGAAACAGCAGTTTGTGCTGGTGACGAAATACGAGGATTCCAATGGCAGGGTTAAGGGAAATTTCTATTACATTGACGAGAACGGGCATGCAGGCAGGAACAAGGGATACTTATAACTGTTCAGAGGAGGATTTTATGAGAATCAGAAAGGAGCTTTTGAGGCCGGTGCTGGCGCTGCTTCTGTGCGCGCTGTTTTCGGCGGCATTTACAATAAAAGCCAAGGCGGAGACGGAGAGCACCCGGATTGCCACAATGCCCGGGGGACAGGACCTTACGGTGATGTTTTCCTTTGACAGGGAGAATGTGGACATCACCTTTATCTCTCCTTCCGGCAGCCGTATTTCCAGGGGGGATGAAGGGCTGGAGTTTGCCGAGGGGGAGCTTTGGAGTACTTACCGGGTACTTGAGGCCGAGGAGGGCCCCTGGCAGGTGGAATATGATAAAGGTGCAAACAGTGAGATTCAGTATTCCGTTCTGGAAGAGACCTATGGTCTGTGGATTCAGTATGTGAGACAGGACAGGGTGGACGGGGAGAGTCTGACGGTTTCCTTTCAGACGGATTGCGAGAACGGTGATGTCCGTTACAATTATGAACTGTGGGCGGTAAACAGCGAGGACAGCAGCATGTCGGATATGATTTCCTCCGGGTCGGCGCGGGCCAATCAGGAGGAGACAGTCACTGCCTCCTTAAGCTCCTTAAACAGCGGGCGCTACACTCTCAGGCTGGAGGTAAGCAGCCGTGAGGGGGATGCGGAGATTTTTGATTCCATGACAGGTGAGGAATTTGACTTTATCAATAAAGATCTGCCCCCGGCCATGCAGGGCGGCAGGTTATACCTGGATATGGGTAATCATACCTGTACACTGAACTGGCAGGATGCGAAAGACTATGGTGATAAGAGCTATAAGGTGATCGTGTCAGGCGGTTCCGGAGAAATTTATCATGGTGAGCTGGACAGTTCCGTCACGGATACTACGGTTGTCTACCCCACGGATGAGACGGTTTTGCGGATCAGTCTTTCCTGCAGGAAAAAAAGCCTTTGGTCCGAGCCGCTTGTGTGGGAACTGGATCTGCAAAACGGGGAAATACTGCGCACCCGGACGGCGGAGGTCACCGGAGAAGGGCAGATGGCTGTGGAGTATGCAGTGTCAGGGGAGAGTGTGCTTTCTCTTTCCGTAAACGGTGAAACAGGGCAGTTCCTGCTAAAAGACTCCGGGCTGCTGGGTGTCAGCCTGCAGCAGGGGCAGAATCAAATATACGGTGAATTTGAAGGCGAAGGCGGCGTCATTTATGTGCTGGATGAACTGATTTATTACGATGCCCTCCCGCCTGAGATTGTGCTGTATGACAACCTGGACGGAAAGACCTTCTATGAGGATTATGTGGATATTATAGGCTCTGTCGGAGGCGGCAGCCTGTCAGTGAATGGAGAAGAGTTTGCGCTGGGGGAGCAGGGAGAATTTTGTTACAGGCTGGCACTGTCTCCGGGGGAGAATGTGGCGGAGCTGAAAGCCACGGACAGCAACGGAAACGTCAGCATGCAGGTGCTTACCCTGTACAGGGGAGACAGCTTTGCCGGTGGGAGAGCGGGGCAGGTACTGCGGGGATTTCTGCCACTTATCGGAGCGCTGATTACAAGTCTGCTGGTGATTTTTCTGGCATTTCTGTTTATGCGTAAAAGGGAGAAAAAAGTGTCTGTGAAAGGGGAGGCGGCAGGAAAGAAGACTCTGGCAAAGTGGGTGTGCGCTGCAGTGGTTCTGGGAATCCTGGAGGCAGGGTGCGTATGGGAATACGTGCGGTACAGTCTGTTTGTCCGTTCCGTAAAGTATCTGGAAGCAGCGGAGAACTCTATCTCAAAGGCGGCAGGATATCTGTGGATGAAAAAGGCTTTTGGCGCAGGGGCTATTGGGGGACTTATGCTGTTTGTGCCGACACTGGTGATCGTGATCGTGATGGCAAAGCGGAAGAAGGGGGCAGACAGGGAACACTAAAGTTTTGGACGGTAGATTAATCGATCGAAGATAAAAGAATATGAGAAAGTAAAAGAGCATGAGAAAGCGCGTATCGATTTTTTCAATCAATACGCGCTTTCAAACTGCCTGATCCAATGGACTTTACCTCCTTTTTTGTTTTTTTGGCTTCTTCTCTTCCATTTCACCCGCCGTGCTTTCTCACTGGTATTTGTACCCGGTACTGTAACGTCCTGTTTGTTGATTGGGAATCCGTTACTTTGATTTAGTGTACTTGCACATGCTCTCTTTTCTTCTTTTTCTTTATTTAATTGTATGGAAGAATTTTCTTATCTCTTCTTGTTGAGTTTATTATATAGCAATGAAAATCATTTGTCAACACATTTTTTGAAAAAAATAAAAATTATCAGACAGTAATGCGTAAAAACAAATGATTTGCTGATAAGTGACGGCATATTGACAAAATAAATATTATTCTGTATCATGAATTTGTTAAGTGATAGGGGCGGTATGGAGAACTTGTTTTTATGGAAATTGCTTCGGATGAATGAAGTATGTTACGGAGGATAAGCTATGAGGGATGTATATACAACGCTGCTGCTGATCTTTGCAGTTGCAATTTTTATATGCAGTTGTGTAGTCGGCAGGCGGGATAAAAGACCTCTGACAAAGGCGATACGCTACATAATGATTGCGGCACCATGTACAATGGCTGCTTATGCGGCAGCGCTGATTTCACCGAGTCAGTTCACTGCGGAGCTCATGTATGCAATATACTATACGGTGTCGGATGTGCTGCTGATCTGTATGCTGTTTTACGCATTGAAGTATACTAATGTCTATGAGATACGTACAGTACAGAAGGTGATTCTCTATTTGGTGGTGGCTGTGGATGGACTGCTGATGCTGATGAATGTCTTTTCCGAGAAGATATTTATCTTCCGCTGCGGTCTGATGGAGGATGCAGGCACTTTCTTTTATGGTATAGCGGAGCGTGGCGGACTTTATAATTTCCACAGGCTTATTATATACGGGATGGTGGTGCTGATCGTGCTGCCGCTGGTGGTAAAGATAGTGAAATCGCCGGTAATGTACCGTAAAAAATTCTGGCTTACTTTAATCAGCCTTATGATCATCATAGCTGCCAATGTACTTTATCTTATGATGAGTATGGAGATAGACTTTTCGGTACTTACCTACGGGATCATGGCGCTGGCAATCTATTACTTCAATGTGATATATGTCCCCCAGGGACTGGTGGAGGGGCTTTTGTCCTCCAGTATCAAGAATATGGATGACAGCGTGGTGTGCTTTGACATTGAGGGAAACTGTATTTATGCGAATTCAGTGGCATATGGCTTTTTTAAGGCGGAAGGTACGGGTCCCTTCGAGGACTATTACAGAGAGTGGATGAACGGCAGGCAGCTTTCCGAGGCGGAGGATGCGGAGTGGAAGGAGACCAGAGAGGTAAATTCCGCAAAAAGATATTATGATGTGAGTTTCAAACGGCTGTGTGACAGCAATGATAACTGTGTCGGCTGCTTTTTTAAGATGCATGATGAGACAGTGGAGGTGGAGAAGCTGGCAGCGGAGCGCTTCCGTGCCACTCACGATCGTCTCACGGGGATATATAATAAGGAGCATTTTTATGATGTTGTGACAGATACAGTGCGGGAGGCGGAGCCGGGAAGTTATTGCATGGTCTGTTCCGACATTAAGAACTTTAAACTGGTGAATGATATTTTCGGCATCAATGTGGGCGATGAGGTGTTGATAAACATTGCCAATACTCTGAAACAGCTGGCAGGTCCCGGCTCTGTCTACGGCAGGCTTTCCGGGGATCGATTTGCAATCTGTATGCCAAGAGCGCGCTTTAAGCCTGAGGTTTTTGCAAATGAGATCAGGCGTATAGGGGAAAAGAGCGGTACATCCACTTACCGTATCTGTATGCATGTGGGTGTCTATGACATTGTAGACAGCAATATAGCGGTTTCGGTTATGTGCGACAGGGCATATATGGCGATAAAGACCATCAAAGCCAGCCTCACTGATGTGATCGCACATTATGACGACGGACTGCGGGAGAACAGCGTAAGCGAACAGAAGATGACAGGAGAGTTTGGCGACGCTCTTGACGGCGGTCAGTTCTGCTTCTATATTCAGCCGCAGGTTTCCGTCAGGGGGAAGATTTTGGGCGGTGAGGCCCTGGTGAGATGGATTCATCCCGAGCGTGGCATGGTACCACCCGGTGAGTTTATCGGAATCCTGGAGAAAACAGGACTTATCTGCAGACTGGACATGAACACATGGGAGCTTGCATGTCGGAAACTGCGGGAGTGGAAGGACAGGGGGCTGACGGATTACCATATCTCCGTGAACATTTCCCCGAAAGACTTTTACTTTGCGGATATATATAAAGTATTTACGGGACTTGTGGAAAAATATGAGATCAGCCCGCGGAATCTGCGGCTTGAGATTACGGAAAGCGCTATTATGAGCGACTTTGAAAAGCAGCTTGTGTTGATCCAGCGGCTGCAGGAGTATGGCTTTTTAGTGGAGATGGATGATTTCGGAAGCGGCTATTCCTCCCTCAACATGCTCAAGGATATGCCGGTGAATACACTCAAGGTGGATATGGGCTTCCTGAGACAGACAGATCATCAGGAGCGCAGCCGGACAATCCTCAAGATGATCATTTCCCTGTCAAAACAGCTTGGCATGGAGGTGATTACGGAGGGTGTGGAGACTAAGGAACAGGTGGATTTCCTGACGGACATCGGCTGTGATGTTTTCCAGGGGTATTATTTTGCCAGGCCCATGCCTGTAAGTGAATTTGAAAAGAAATATTTTGAAAGATAAACGCGGGTGTGAACTGTAGTAACAACTGCAGCCGCACAGAATACTTTCGGCGAGATGTATAGTTAAAACGCTGGCCGGGAAGAGTATTACCAGACGAGACAGGAGGAGTGTATGTGAGCGGTAAAAAGCGTGTGACGGGTGTTGTGGTATGGCTCTGCATTACATTGGTATTGCTTGTCTGCGGCTTGCTGATCGGCGCTCCGGCAGTTAAGCATGAATCCATCAGGGAAGCCATGAAGGATGCTGTGCTGCATGGATCAAACAGAATAAGTCTGCTTGGAATAACGGATGTAAATCCGGCGCTTATTTCGGCATTTACCATTACGGGTGTTATATTATTTGTTTCAGCCGTTATCCGTATTTTTGTCATTCCGAGATTTCGGTATGTTCCGGGGAAATTTCAACTTTTATTGGAGCAGGCGGTTGGTTTTTTTGACAATCTTGCAAAGTCAAACAGTCCCCATAGGAACAGATTCTTGGGGGCTTATATCTTTGCGGCGGGTGTCTATATTTTTATCGGAACGCTGTTTGAACTGTTTGGATTACAGGGAGTTACAACGGAGGGGGCATCCATTGCATTGCCGGCGCCCTTATCCGATATCAATGCGGCAATTTCAATGGGCTGCTTATCTTATCTTGCGATTTTATCGGGCGGCATTGTGGGAAACGGATTTCGGGGAATCGGAAGTACATTAAAAGATTTCTCGCTGCCGATTTCCATGAGCTTTCGTCTTTTTGGAGCGCTGCTCAGCGGTTTGCTGGTGACAGAACTTGTTTACCACTACACCTATTTGAGCATTCTGCTTCCCGTTGCTGTTGGGATTATGTTTACATTGCTTCATGCGCTGATTCAGACCTATGTGCTTACCATGCTCACGGCGCTCTTTTACGGAGAGGTATCTGAACCCCATGAAAAGGCAAAAATAAAGCAAAAGAAAAATCAGGCATTGACCTGAAACGGAGGTTATTGGCAATGAATTCAAAGTTTAAAAAAGTTCCTGTAGTAGTGATCATGTTGATCATTTTGTGGATGGCGGTTCCTGTTCCGGTATCTGCTGAGGAAGCGGACACGCCCGTATCGGGGAAAGCTGTAACAGAAACGGTAGAAACAGCTGCGGATTCGACCGGTAATAAGGCCTGGGCTGCTGCGATGTGCGTAGGACTGCCTGCCGCCGCGGGAACGATTGGTATGGCATGGGCTATTTCAAAGTCCTCGGAAGGCATATCCAGACAGCCGGAGGCAGATGGGAAAATCCGTACAGGTCTGATGCTTGGTCTTGTATTTATCGAAACCGCCATTATTTATGCGCTGATCGTTGCGATTTTGATCATCTTCGTTTTATAGGAGGGAGAATAATATGAGTATCCCTTTGAATATTGACTGGCAGCAGATACTGCTCCATATGTGCAATTTTGTCATATTGGCGGGAGGATTATATTTTCTTCTATTTAAACCGGTAAAAAACTTTATGGATCAAAGAACCGCCTATTATCAGGGAATGGATAAAGCGGCTGCGGACAAAATGAAGCAGGCGGAAGAGCATGAGCAGGAATACAGGAGGCGTTTGGATGATGCGGATTCGGAGATCAGCCGCAAAAAGGAGCAGGCATCCAAAGACGCTGAAAAAATAGCGGAAACAATTTTGAATGAGGCCAATAGACAGAGAGAACGGATTATTGCGGAAGCACAGAAAGAAGCAGGACGCGAGAAAGAAAAAATGCTTCAGGATGCCAAAGAAGAGATTGTGGAGCTGGCGATGGCGGCGACTGTAAAGATGCTTCATGGGGAGGCGGTATCCCATGAATGACAGGATGATAGACGAGCAGCTTGACCAGTTGAAAAACATATGGTCGGAGATGATCGCGCAGGAAGGTGATATCATTCCTCTTATGCAGGAGGCGGTAAAGAACTGGATTCCGTCTGACCTGGAGCAGGAGAGAGGAACTGTTCTGACTGTGGGAGACGGCATTGCCACTGTCAGCGGTCTGGAAAATGTAACATATGGTGAGATCCTCATTTTTTCAAATAATATCCGCGGCATGGTGCAGGATCTGAAACGCAGGGAGATCGGCTGTATTCTCTTTGGAGATGAACAGGATATATGTGAGGGAAGCGTTGTAAGGAGAACGGGTAAAACAGCAGGCATTCCGGTTGGCGACGAATTTCTGGGACGGGTGATCGATGCGCTGGGTAATCCCATTGATGGCCGGGGGAAAATACATGCGGACGGATACTGTCCGGTGGAAGCTCCTGCGCCGGGAATTATTGACAGACAGCCGGTGAACCGTCCGATGGAAACGGGGCTTCTGGCCATTGACGCCATGTTTCCTATCGGCCGCGGACAGCGGGAACTGATCATCGGGGATCGGCAGACGGGCAAGACGGCAATTGCACTGGATACTATATTGAATCAAAAGGGAAAAGATGTTATCTGCATTTATGTGGCAATCGGGCAAAAAGCCTCTTCTGTGGCACAGCTTGTGGAAACATTGCGGAAGCATGACGCAATGAAATATTCTATTGTGGTAAACGCAACTGCCAGTGATCCGGCTCCGCTGCAGTATATTGCCCCATATGCCGGATGCGCTTTGGGAGAATACTTTATGAGGCAGGGAAAGGACATACTGATCGTGTACGATGACCTTTCCAAGCATGCCATTGCCTATCGGGCGCTCAGTCTGCTGTTGGAACGTTCTCCGGGACGTGAGGCCTATCCGGGGGATGTGTTTTATCTGCATTCCCGTCTGCTGGAGCGTTCAGCGCATTTGTCAGATGAGCTGGGGGGCGGCAGCATGACGGCGCTTCCTGTTGTGGAGACCCAGGCGGGTGATGTGTCCGCCTATATTCCTACAAATATTATTTCAATCACGGACGGTCAGATATTTCTGGAAAGCTCTCTTTTCTTTGCGGGCCAGAGGCCGGCAGTCAATGTGGGCTTGTCTGTATCCCGTGTGGGCGGGGATGCGCAGACCAAAGCAATGAAAAAAGCGGCGGGTGCTATCCGTCTGGAGTTGGCGCAATATCGGGAAATGGAAGTGTTCACACAGTTTTCAAGCGATCTGGACGAAGTGACTAAACGGCAGCTTACGTTCGGGCAGGGGTTGATGGAGCTTTTGAAGCAGGCACAATACCATCCCCTGAAACAGGTGGATCAGGTCATTCTTTTGACCGCGGCTCTTGAGCATGTGATGCAGGCTGTTCCTGTCCGCGGTATTTCGGAATTCGGGAAGGGGCTGACCGTGTATGTTAAGGAGCAGCTGCCTGATGTCTGTGCGGAAATCGAGAAAACAGGAGTACTTACGGATGAAGGCAGGGAAAGAATACTCGAAGCGTCAAAACAATACCTAAAGCTGATAAAAGAAGGATAAGGAGTGGCTTGTGATGGCGAATGCCAAAGAAATCAGGCTGCGGATGGACAGCATTCGGGATACGCAGAAAATCACAAATGCCATGTATCTGATAGCCTCCGCAAAGATGAGAAAGGCTAAAAGCGAGCTGGATCGGACAAGACCGTATTTTACTGCTCTGCAGGCAGAGATCAAACGGATTTTCCGTACGGCCGGTGATGTTGAAAGCAAATATTTCTACCCGGCAGATGACAGCCGGGTTCTCGATCATACTTATGCCTGCCTGGTGATCACAGCGGACAAGGGGCTGGCTGGTGCATATAACCAAAATGCGATTAAGAAGGCGGAACAGCAGCTCATGGAACATCCGGATACAAAGCTGTTTGTTGTGGGAGAATACGGGCGGCAGTATTTCAGAAAACATCATATTCCTGTTGAACACAGCTTTCTTTATACGGCGCAGAATCCAACCCTGGGCAGGGCAAGGGAGATCAGTGCCATTTTACTTGATCTGTTTGAACAAAATGAAGTGGATAAAATATTTGTAATTTATACGGATCTGAAGGGAAATTTGGAAGGGGAGGCGAAATCTGTAAGGATTCTCCCGTTTCACAGAAAGCATTTTGCTTCGAATGTGGAGGAAAAAGCGGTAACATCGCCCTTTGAGTTCTTTCCGTCTGTGGGCTCAGTGCTGGATAATGTGATGCAGAGTTACGTTACCGGTTTTATCTACAGCGCTTTAGTGGACAGCTTTTGCAGTGAGCAGAATGCCAGAATGACAGCTATGAATTCGGCTAATCAAAATGCGGAGAAGATATTGAATGAACTGTCTGTTCAATATAACCGCGTAAGGCAGGCTGCGATCACGCAGGAAATTACGGAAGTTTCAGCCGGTGCAAAGGCGCAGAAGAGAAAGCGGTTAAAAAGGCAGCTGGAGTTGGAGGAGGTTGAGAATGCATGGCTGTAGGAAGAATTGTGGAAATATCCGGGCCGGTCATCGACTGTGAATTTGAACAGGGACATCTGCCTAAGATAAAAGAAGTGTTGACCGTATCAGTCGATGGAAAGGAGCGGGTAATGGAAGTTGCCCAGCACATCGGCAGAGATATGGTGCGCTGTATCATGCTGGCCGAAAGTGAAAATCTTTCGAGGGGCATGGAGGTAAAGGCAGACGGTCATGGAATACGTGTGCCGGTGGGAACCTGTACTCTGGGAAGAATGTTCAATGTGCTTGGACAGCCGATTGACGGAAAACCTCAGATTTCAGAAAAAGAAACATGGTGGGAGATTCACAGGAAGCCGCCTAAATTTGAAGAACAGCGTCCGGTTGTGGAAATACTGGAAACCGGAATTAAAGTGATCGATTTATTGGAGCCATATCCAAAGGGCGGGAAGATCGGTCTGTTTGGCGGAGCCGGAGTCGGTAAAACGGTTCTGATACAGGAGTTGATCCATAATGTAGCTATGGAACATGGCGGCTACTCCATATTTACGGGAGTAGGCGAAAGAAGCCGCGAGGGAAATGATCTCTGGAAGGAAATGGGAGAGAGCGGCGTTGCGGATAAAACAGCCCTTGTGTTTGGACAGATGAATGAATCGCCCGGTGTCCGTATGAGGGTAGCACTTTCCGGTCTTACAATGGCAGAGTATTTTCGCGACGAGGAGCAAAAGGATGTCCTTTTGTTTATTGACAATATATTCCGTTTTGTACAGGCGGGCAGCGAGGTTTCCACACTGCTTGGAAGAATGCCGTCCGCAGTAGGTTATCAGCCAACACTTGCCGGAGAAATGGGGGCGCTGCAGGAAAGGATCACTTCGACAAAGAGCGGATCCGTCACCTCGGTACAGGCTGTCTATGTGCCGGCGGATGATCTGACAGATCCCGCCCCGGCCACAACTTTCACCCATTTGGATGCCACCACTGTATTAAATCGTAAAATTGCGGAACAGGGCATCTATCCTGCAGTTGATCCGTTGGCCTCCACCTCCCGGATACTGGAGGCGGATATCGTGGGCCGGGAGCATTATGAGGTGGCAAGAGCGGTGCAGGAAGTTTTACAGAAGTATAATGACCTGCAGGATATCATTGCGATTCTCGGCATGGATGAACTGAGTGACGAAGATAAGCGGACTGTCAGCCATGCCAGAAAGATCCAGAGATTTTTGGCACAGCCCACTCATGTGGCGGAGAAGTTTACCGGTATCCCCGGAATCTATGTACCGCTTAAGGAGACGATTCGGGGCTTTAAAGCCATCCTGGACGGTGAGATGGACGATTGTCCGGAAGCAGCATTTTACAATGTGGGAACCATTGACGATGTAGTGAAAAAAGCAGAGCAAATGAAGCGGGAGACGGAATTATGAGTCAGTTTCGGATTTCCATTCTGGCCGCAGACAGTGTTTTGTACGAAGGTCCCTGTGAGTCTCTTATTGTTCCCACTCCACAGGGGCTGTACGGAATCCTTGCGAAACACAGTAATATGATCAGTGCAGTGGTGCCGGGGCGGCTTTCCTATCGGATACCGGGGGGACAGGAACAGTATGCGGCTGTATCGGCAGGGCTTGTAAAAGTTGAAGATAATGAGGTGCTGGTGCTGGTGGATACGGCGGAGCGCCCGGAAAACATTGATGCCAACCGCGCCAAAAGAGCAGCGGATGAAGCGAAGGAAGCTATCCTGCAGAAGAGAAGCATTCAGGAATATCGTTCCGCGCAGGCAAATCTTGCAAAGGAACTCAACCGCCTCAGTGTAAGGAAACATTATGAGGACAGCCTGGAAAAAAAGTGAAACAGGTGTATTATCGGATTGGTGATGCAGATGGAAAAATGGTATGTGGCGGCAAAAAAAGCGGACTTTGATAAATGGGCGGCGGAATTCCACATCAGTCCCGTGCTGGCAAGAATTTTGCGAAACCGGGATCTGACAGAGGAAGCGCAGGTCAGGAAATTTCTGCAGGGAACGATGAAGGACTGCTATTCTCCCTGGCTTATGAAGGATATGGAAAAGGCGGTGGGTTTCATCATTGAAGCAGCGGAGCAGGGAGTATTTATCCGTGTTATCGGAGACTATGATGTGGACGGCATCTGCTCCACCTATATACTGACAAGGGGGCTTCAGGTGCTTGGCGCAAAGGTGGACGCGGCCATTCCTCACCGCATTCACGACGGCTATGGGTTAAATGACTCACTGATCGAGGAGGCCAGACGGGACGGTGTGGGGATGATCGTCACCTGCGACAACGGCATTGCAGCGGCAGCCCAGATTGAACTGGCAAACACCTACGGTATCCGGGTAATTGTTACCGACCACCATGAAGTTCCTTTTCGGGAGGAGACGGATGGAGAGGGGAATGTTGTTCGGAGGGAGATTCTGCCGGCCGCTGATGCTGTAATTGATCCGAAGCAGGAGCAGTGCGAATATCCCTTTTCAGGTATCTGCGGAGGGGTGGTGGCCTATAAGCTGATTCAGGCAATCGGAGAGAGGACAAGGAATCCCGGTCTGGAAGAGGTTATGGAAGAGCTGCTGGAATTTGCAGCTCTTTCCACTGTTTGCGATGTGATGGAATTGAAGGATGAAAACCGGATTCTGGTCAGGGAAGGGCTGAAGCGCCTTAAAAATTCCGGGAACCAGGGGCTGCGGGCGCTGATGGAGGTCAATCAGCTGGAACCTGCAGGGGTAAATGTTTATCATCTCGGCTTTGTCATCGGCCCCTGTCTTAACGCAACGGGGCGTCTGGATACTGCTGCCCGGGCGCTGGAGCTTTTGCAGAGCCGCACGAAGGTGGAAGCTTTTGGGCTGGCAAGGGAGCTGAAGGAGATGAATGACAGCCGCAAGAGTCTGACGCTGAAAGGCGTGGAGGAGGCAGAGCGTTATATTGGGGAGAACCATTTGGACAGAGATAAGGTGATGGTTATTTTCCTGCCGTCAGTACATGAGAGTCTGGCGGGAATCGTCGCCGGGAGGATACGGGAGAGATACAATCACCCGGTCTTTATTCTGACCAGAGGAGAGGAAGGTGTCAAAGGCTCCGGGCGTTCCGTTGAGGGGTATCACATGTATAATGCCATGGTTCAGGTGGGGAAATATTTTACCAAATTCGGCGGGCATGCAATGGCAGCAGGACTGTCTATGGAGGAGAAAAACATAGAGGGACTTCGCCGGGAAATCAATGAGAGATGCGAACTGAAGGAGGAGGACTTTGCAGCCAGGGTACATATCGATGTGCCAATGCCCATGGACTACGGCACAGATGAGCTTGCTGACGAACTGAACCTGCTGGAACCCTTCGGGGTGGGTAATCCAAAGCCTCTGTTTGCAGAGAAGGATCTGATCTTTCAGGCGGGCTTTAAGATGGGAGCTAACAAAAGCTGTGCCAGATATACCGTGCGGACTTCAGGGGGAGGCAGAAAGCAGCTGGTGTATTTCGGTGATTTGGAGAAATTCGGGCATTTTCTGGAGGAGAAATATGGTCCCGGAAGCGAGGCTGCGCTGTACGCGGGGCAGGCGCAGCTGAAGGTTTCCGTGGTTTACCAGCTGGGGAAGAATACCTACAAGGGAAAGACGGAATTACAGTATGTTATGCAACACTACTGCTGAGAAAAGCCTGCGCCATGACCGATGGAGTCAAGGTGCAGGCTTTTATGGGGGGTGAAGCGGTAACCATTCAGCCGTGCCTGCTATCAATCGCCTGAGGGGCAACGGGTTCCTGCAAAGACCGTAAAAAACGTCGGTACCAAGGGCATCAAGAACGATGTCCTGTCTCCGTACTTTGGAGACTTATGTACCGTTACGTTTTTTCTCGAGTGGGAACGAGTCTGAGCAGGAATCCGTTGTCTATCAGGCGATGTGACTTGCTGCAGCGCTGAACTGTTATGTGCCGTAAGCATTATGTTGTCAATCCGGTACGACCTGAATTCCGGAGATGTCGCTGTCGATGCTCATGGAGAAATTCGTGTAATAGACCACAAAGCCGGGTTTTGCACCGGCGGGCTTTTTCACATGCTTTTTCTGGATATAATCAATTTCCACCTTTTCCTGATCCCGCCCTTTGGAGTAATAGGCCGCCAGGCGCGCCGCCTCCTCGAAGGTGCGGTCCGGCAGTTCGTCTGCGCTGCCAAGCCTGACGATTACATGGGAGCCGGGGATTTTCTTGGCATGGAACCACCAGTCGTTGCCTGTTGCGACCTTGAAGGTAAGTTCATCATTCTGATAATTGTTTTTACCCACATACATGTGAAAACCATCACTGCTGATATAGTGGAAGGGTCTGCTGGCAGCCTTCTGTTTTTTTAGGCCGCTCTTTCGGCGGATGTAGCCGCTTTCTGTCAGTTCTTCCTTAATCTCTGCCAGATCCTCCTCGCGCAGAGCAATATCCAGAGAGTTGGAGATGGATTCCAGATGATCGATCTCGGATTTGACTTCCTGAGTCAACTGAGAAAGGGCTTCATAGGTGCGCTTCAGCTTGTTATATTTATCAAAGTATTTTTTTGCATTCTCTGTTGTGCTTAAGGTAGGGTCCAGAGGAATGGTTATATTCTCATTTGTGTAGTAGTTCAGAGCTTCCAGGGATTTGGCCCCGGGCTGTGCGCCGTAGCCGTAGGTGTTTAAAAGCTCACCGTAAATACGGTAAGTATCCCTCTTTTCCGTATCCTGTATCTGACGCAGCTGCAGATCATATTTCTTGACATTGCGTTCCAGGGCAGTCTGGACAATATGCCGCAGGTCGGCGGATTTTTGCCGGATACGGGTGAGGGCTTCCTTCTCAGCGTAATAAGTCTCCAGAAGCTCTGACATAGTCCCATAGCTGACAGTATTGTTGTACATCTTCAGAGGAAGGGCGCAGAATTCTGCGGGACGGCCGGATGAGTAGGCTATATTGGGTGTAAAGCGCTCCTCCCTGATGGCATTGACCATATCGGAAAATGCCCTGAAAAGAGCATGATGATCCGTGTCATCCAGGGCGGCGGCAGGACGGTCACCGTCAATCCCGGCCTCATGGCACAGTTCCTGGGCAAGTACGGGAGAAATGCCGGAAAAACAGCCGTACAAAGCCTTGAAGACCGGCTGCGGTTTGGCGGAGACGGCCTGGCGGAAGGTATCAGAATCCGTGGTCAGGGCGTCCAGCTTGTCCTGAGTCTGAGCCACAAAATAGGGTTTCCCCGGCAGAACTTCCCGGAGTGAACTGACGGCGGCGGAGACCCGTTTGATACTGTCAATGATCATGTTGTCATCATTGCAGAAGATAATATTACTGTGCTTACCCATGATTTCTATGATCAGCGTTTTGTGGCGCAGATCACCCATTTCATCCAGATGCTCTATCCGGATGTGGACGATACGCTCAAGCCCCGGCTGGGAAATGTCGGTAATGCGCCCGTTCTGTAAATGCTTTCGTAAGAGCATACAGAAATTGGGTGCGGTCATGGGGCTTGGCTTATTGGTCTCTGTCAGATAGATCAGAGGCAGTGAGGCGCTGGCGGAAAGCAAGAGCTTGCGCTGTCCGGACGGCTGCTTGATCGTCAGGAGCAGTTCATCCTCCTCCGGCTGGGCAATCTTGTATAGCCGCCCGCCCACCAGTTCCCGTTTTAATTCACTTACTACGTTTGCTATAGTGACACCGTCAAATGCCATGGTTATCTCCTTCTTTGTGTTCCACTATCCGATCATATACACATTATGCTACAGTTCGATCCAGTATCGTTTGATCAGATCCCCGTCCACTTCAACAGTCTTTTCATACACGCCGCCGTTGACCAGAATGGTCTTCTCGCTGGCAGGGTTGTTCGGGCTGCAGGTGATCATCACTTTCTTCAGTCCCCGTTTTCGGCAGTTTTCCAGGTTCAGCCGCAGCATTTCAGCCGCATAGCCCTTTCCGCGCTCACAGGGCCGGACGGTATAGCCCATGTGTCCGCCCCAGGTGCCCAGGATGGGGTGATCGATATGGTGCCGCAGGTCAATGATCCCGACAATCTTCTGATCAGTTTCCCGCAGGGCAAGATAAACGTTGGACGGGACATGTCCCTCGGGAACGTTTTCAGGAAACTGGTTTAAGTGTGTATATTCTATCCAATCCTCCAGGCGGTCGTACTGCTCCAGTCGGGAACATCCCGCAAAGCTGTCAGCGTCTCCCGCCTCTGCCACTTCCCGGCGGAAACAGGCAAGATCATGGATATGATCGGATGTGGGGGAAACCAAAATTAATTTTTCCATAAAAAATCACCTCTTTTTCCACAGTCTACCAGACTTGTTTCAAAAAAGCAATGGTGACGGCACTCTTGACGCTTGCCGAATCTTACTTTATAATGTGAAGTGTTTGTAATGAAAAGTGTTTGACGGCAGAGGCACTGCCGGGATAGGAGCACTGATGATAAAAAGTATGACCGGTTTCGGCAGATGTGAGGCCGCGGAGAACAACCGAAAGTTCACGGTGGAGATAAAGGCCGTAAACCACCGCTATCTGGATGTCAATATTAAGATGCCGAAGACTCTGAACTATTTTGAGTCGGCTATCCGGAACGAACTGAAAAAGTACATTTCCAGAGGGAAGGTGGATGTATTCATATCCTATGAGGATCTTTCCGAGCATACCTGTACGGTTCATTACAATAAAGATGTGGCGGAGGAATATCTGCTCTATCTGCGCCGGATGGCTGAGGACTTCGGACTGGAGGATGATGTTCGGGTTTCAACTCTGTCCAGATACCCGGAGGTCTTTACCATGGAAGAGGCGGGAGCGGACGAGGAAGAACTCTGGAAGGAACTGCAGAAGGCTGTGGACGGTGCCGCGAAGATGTTTGTGGAAAGCCGGGTCACGGAAGGCGATAACCTGAAGCAGGATTTGCTGGAAAAGCTGGAGGGTATGCTGAAGCTGGTGGATTTCATTGCGGAGCGTTCACCCCAGATCGTGGCGGAATACCGCCGCAAACTGGAGGAGAAGGTGAAAGACCTTCTGGGCGACAACACGGTGGATGAAAACAGGCTTTTGACGGAGGTCACCATTTTTGCAGACAAGATATGTGTGGACGAGGAGATCGTAAGGCTCCGCAGCCACATTGAAACCACCCGGTCAGCCCTGCTGGAAGGCGGTTCCATCGGGCGCAAGCTTGATTTTATAGCACAGGAGATGAACCGGGAGGCAAATACCACGCTGTCAAAGGCAAATGACCTGGAAATATCAAACTGTGCCATAGAGCTTAAGACGGAAATCGAGAAGGTGCGGGAGCAGATTCAGAACATAGAGTGACAACCCGCAGAGAATATGCCGCAGATGTGCTTTGCGGATGACGGTAACAGATGGGAAATTGGCATGGAAGGAGCAGACGGATGCTTATCCATATTGGGTTCGGCAATATTGTGAATACCACAAAAATAATTGCGATAGTCAGTCCGGATTCCGCACCGGTGAAGCGCCTGGTGCAGAGTGCAAAGGAAAAAGGGCTTGCGATCGATGCCACCCAGGGGCGCAGAACGAAGTCGGTTCTGGTTATGGAGAACAGCCAGGTAGTACTGTCGGCGCTGCTGCCGGAAACTATCGCGGGGCGCGTTCAGGTGGGGCAGGAAGAAGGGACTCTGCCTGCTGCAGAGGATGATGTAGATTAGGAGCAAGGTATGAAACAAAAGGGAATTCTGATAGTTCTGTCCGGATTTTCCGGTGCAGGTAAGGGAACGGTTGTAAAGACACTTTTGAAAAAGTATGACAATTATGCACTCTCTGTTTCCATGACAACCAGAGCACCCAGAGCGGGTGAAAGAGATGGTGTGGAATATTTTTTCACAACAAGGGAAAAGTTTGAAGAGACCATTGCCCAAAACGGATTGATCGAGTATGCGCTCTACTGCGGCAACTATTACGGAACTCCCAGCGCTTATGTGGAGGAACAGCTGACAGCGGGGAAGAACGTCATTCTGGAGATAGAGATTCAGGGAGCGCTGAAGATTAAGGAGAAATTTCCTGAGAGTCTGCTGATGTTTGTGACACCGCCCAATGTTCAGGAATTAAAGCGCAGACTGGAGGGGAGAGGTACGGAAAGCCCGGAGGTGGTTGCCCAGCGCCTGGCCCGCGCGTCAGAGGAATCAGAAGGCATTGCAGCCTATGATTATATAGTAGTTAATGATGATCTGGAAATCTGCGTGGAGGAGATTCACCGCCTGGTGGACGCGGCCCGCAGAGCGCCAGTCAGAAGGCAGGAATTTATAAAAGAAATCAGAGAGGAACTGAAAAGTTTCGCGAAAGGAGCAAATTAATAATGTTACATCCATCTTATTCAGACTTAATGAAAGTAGTAAACAGTGATGTTGAACAGGGTGAGGCACCGGTTGTCAACAGCCGCTATTCTATTGTAATGGCTACATCCAAGAGAGCGAGACAGCTCATTGCAGGGGAGGAGTCACTGGTAGAGGACAAGGATAAGAAGCCTCTTTCCGTTGCGATAGAGGAGCTGAACCAGAGCCGGATCAAGATACTTGGCGACGAAGAATAAGGAGAGAGAGGCTGTTGCAAAACGTCGGTTTTCTGCGGGACATAGTTTCGGCATCCTGTAGAAATTCTGTGTTATGCAGCAGCTTTTTTGTATGGGGCAGGATTTATATGAAGATATTGTTTGTATCCCTGGGCTGCGACAAGAACCTGGTGGACACGGAAATGATGCTGGGACTGCTGGGCCGGGAGGGTTACTCCTTCACAGATGACGAGGCAGAAGCAGACATTGTGGTGGTCAATACCTGCTGCTTTATCGGAGATGCCAAGGAGGAGAGCATTAATACGCTTTTAGAGATGGCGGAGCTGAAGGAGACAGGGCAGATCAGGGCGTTAATTGCAGCCGGATGTCTGGCCCAGCGTTACCGGGAGGAAATTCAAAAGGAGATACCACAGGTGGACGCCATCGTCGGCACCAATGGGATTAAAGAAATCGCGGATGCCGTCCGGGAGGTATTGGAGGGAAAAGGCAGGAACCATTACGGAGAGACGGACAGTGCACCCACGGTCCCGGGTGACAGAGTGCTGACTACGGGAGGGCATTACGCTTATCTGAAGATTGCAGAGGGCTGCAATAAGCACTGTACCTACTGCATTATTCCGAAGGTGAGGGGAAACTACAGAAGCGTGCCCATGGAGGAGCTTGTGACTCAGGCAGGGAAGCTGGCAGAACAGGGAGTACGGGAGTTGATACTGGTGGCGCAGGAGACCACGCTGTACGGCACTGATCTATACGGGAAAAAGCGTCTGCCGGATCTGCTGAGGGAGCTGGCAAAGATCAGCGGCATATACTGGATTCGGATTTTGTACTGTTATCCCGAGGAGATTACGGAAGAGTTGATAGAGACCATCGCGCAGGAACCTAAGGTCTGTCATTATCTGGATATCCCCATTCAGCATGCTGCGGACGAAGTGTTGAAGCGTATGGGGAGAAGGACGCATCAGGAGGAACTTCGGCAGCAGATTTCCAGACTGAGGGAGCGCATCCCCGACATCTGCCTGCGAACCACGCTGATCAGCGGATTCCCGGGTGAGACGGAGGAAGATTTCCGTGAACTGTACCGCTTTGTAAACGAGATGGAATTTGACAGGCTGGGAGTATTTACTTATTCTCAGGAGGAAGACACGACGGCGGCGGAGATGCCGGACCAGGTGGAGGAAGAGGTCAAGGAGTTCCGCAGAGATGAACTGATGGAGCTTCAGCAGGCCATTTCCTTTGATAAGTCAGAAAATATGGTGGGAAGAGTGCTGGAGGTTATGGTGGAGGGCAAGGTGGCGGACGAGGATGTGTACGTCGCCAGAACCTACCGGGATGCGCCGGGGGTGGACGGCTATCTGTTTCTGAATACCACAGCGGCGCTGATGACCGGAGATTTCGTCAGGGCGCTTGTCACCGATTATAATGAATATGACCTGATAGGAGAAATGTATCATGAGTAAAATGAATTTACCTAACAAGCTGACTGTTTTCAGAGTAATATTAATTGTTCCTTTTGTGGTTATCCTGCTGGGCGGGGAAGCAGGGTGGTTCGGAAACAACCTCCTGATCCCGGATATAGCTGCACTTGCCGTTTTTATCGTGGCGAGTCTGACTGATCTGATTGACGGAAAGATTGCCCGCAAATACAATCTTGTGACTAACTTCGGAAAATTTATGGATCCCCTTGCCGATAAGCTTCTTGTCAGCGCGGCGCTGATCGCGCTGGTAGACATGGGGCGTATTCCGGCCTGGGTGGTCATCGTCATAATCAGCCGGGAATTCATCATCAGCGGGTTCCGCCTGATCGCCTCGGACAATCATGTTGTCATTGCCGCAAGCTACTGGGGTAAATTTAAGACCACCTTTCAGATGATCATGGTCTGTCTGATGATTGTCAATCTGGGGCCAATGTTTCATTGGATGCAGATACTCACGGACATTATCATGTGGATCGCGTTGGCGCTGACAGTGATTTCCCTGGTTGACTATCTTGTGAAAAACAAGGGCGTGATGAAAGAGCAGAAGTAACCCGGAGAGATAAGTGCATAAAGAAATGAGGAGATTATGACAGTAGAATTGATTTGTGTGGGAACGGAACTGCTGCTGGGAAATATCGTGAACACCAACGCGGCGTATCTTGCTGAGAAGTGCGCGGGACTGGGACTTGCCTGCTACTTTCAGACGGTGGTGGGTGACAACAGAGAGCGTCTGAGCATGGTGCTGAGGACTGCGCTGGAACGCTCTGACGTCATCATCCTTTCAGGGGGGCTGGGACCTACCGAGGACGACCTGACAAAGGAAGTGGCTGCAGAAGTCTGCGGCAGGCAGCTGGTTATGCACAATCAAAGCAAGAAGGCTATCAAAAAATATTTTGAGCAGAGGGGTATCAGGCCCACGGACAACAACTGGAAGCAGGCCATGCTTCCGGAGGGATGTATTGTGCTGGAGAATCATAACGGCACCGCTCCCGGTGTTGTCATGGAACTTGAAAATGCTAAGGTAGTGCTGCTTCCGGGGCCGCCAAACGAGCTGTGTCCCATGTTTGAGGAAAGCGTCATGCCATATCTGGCGGGGCTTACGGCTCACGTCATCTGTTCCCAGACAGTGAAAATCTGTGGCGTGGGGGAGAGCAAGGCGGAGACTGTGGTGAAGGATCTGATTGATGCGCAGACGAATCCCACTATAGCCACCTATGCAAAGACAGGGGAAGTACATATCAGGGTTACGGCCGATGCGGCGGACAGGAAAGAGGCGATGAAGCTGATCAAGCCGGTGGTGAAGGAGTTAAAGAACCGGTTTGGAAATGACATTTACTCCACCGAGGAAGATACTACTCTGGAGAAGGCCGTAATAGACCTTCTGCGTGCAAATGATCTGACGGTCACCTGCGCTGAGTCCTGCACCGGCGGTCTGCTCTCAGCAAGACTGATCAACGTACCCGGGGCTTCAGATACATACAAATCAGGCGTTATTACATATTCCAACAAGGCGAAGCGCAGATTCCTGGGAGTGAAGAAGTCAACGCTCCAGAAACACGGAGCCGTCAGTGAGCAGACGGCGGAGGAGATGGCAAAGGGGGCGGCCTTTTTACTCAAGGCTGATGTGGCTGTGGCGGTGACGGGACTGGCGGGTCCGGACGGGGGAACGGAGGAAAAGCCGGTGGGCCTTGTATATATCGCCTGCAGCGTCAAGGGAAAGATTACGGTCAAAAAATACCAGTTTTCCGGCAGCCGCAGCAAGGTTCGGGATTCAGCCGTCTCTGCGGCGCTGACATTGATGCGCAGCTGCATTCTGGAATATTTCAGTAAGGTAACCTTTGGGAAGAAGGACTAGAGAAGACCAGCGGATGATTGAAGGAAGGAGTTTTATATCATGGGTGACAAGCTGATCACGATGGATAGACAATATCGTGAAAAACATTATCCCAAGGGTTTTTTTGCAGCTATGGCGAAAGAGGGCAGAGGCAGCGGAGTCGCGCTGATCATCTGCGGTGCTATACTGGCTTTTATGGGGGGCTGTATTCTGTGGATAGTGATTTCAGTGGCGGCAGACGGAGGCTTTGATATCTCCGAGGACATGAGTGAGGTAATATTTTTTAGTATTGTGGGATTGATTTTTTTGATTCCGGGATTATTGATCATTCGGTTTGGTATCAAGCGCTGCAAAACAAATGAAAATTTCTGGCTTCAAAAGAGTGTGGAAGCAAGCGGTTATCCTGAAAGTGTTATGCGGGATTTTGCGAGTCAGGCGGTGGAGGACGGAAGCCTGAAAATGCTGTTGGGAGCGTCACGCACTCAGGGCTTTCTGACAAGAGATTATATCTTTTTTGATAATCTGGTCTACCCCTGCGTTATTAAGATAGAGGATATTGCGGGAGCATATCTGGTTCAGACATCTTATACAACAAATGTAAACAACAAGAGGGTGCGGATATACAGCAAGAATATTATGGTGGTCTCGAACCACAAGACATCAATCATGTCGGAAGCCGACGAAGATACGGTAAGGCAGCTGCTTGACATGCTGACAGACAAAAATCCTGCCATTGACACGGAGGGCGGCAGAATGCTGTCGGAGAACGAGTATAATGAAAAGGAAGAGATGTTGAAAAAACAGGCTCAGGATGGCATTGGCTAATCTTGCAAAAATAAATAACAGAGAATGGGATTATAAGACATGCAAAAGATACTGGTTGTGGACGATGAGGAAGTAAACCGCGAATTACTGCGTGGCATACTGGAAGATAATTACACAGTGGTAACGGCGGAGGACGGAGAAAACGCCCTGCGGAAGCTTCAGGAACATCTTGATGAAATGGCGGCGATCCTTTTGGATCTGCAGATGCCGAATGCGGATGGTTTTGCCGTTATAGCGGAGATGAAAAGAAAGGGCTGGATAAGCAGAATACCGGTGCTTGTCATAACCGCTGAGAAAAACGTTGCAATCGAGAATCGATGCCTTGAACTGGGAGTTTCCGATTTTATTCACAAGCCCTTTGAAGCATCTATTGTCAGGAGCAGAGTAAAAAATACCATAGAACTGTTTAGCTGCAAAAACCAGCTTGAACAGAAGGTGGAGGAACAGGCTGTGACGCTGGAGAGGCAGTCGCAGATCATTCAGATGCTGAGTGAGGCAAAACCGTTCCTGAAGCTGATGATGGAGTACCGCTCTGCGATCATGGAGGTTGAGACAAGACTTAATGTGCTGAATATGGTCTTTTCCGAGGAATATAAAAGAAATCCCTTTGAGGCTATTAAGAGCAGGTTAAAATCGCCGGAGAGTATTTCAAAAAAGTTGGAAAGAAAAGGTTATTCATATACCCTGGAGAATATAAAGGAGCATGTGTCAGATGTTGCGGGACTGCGGGTGATATGCTCTTTTCCCGATGATATTTACCGGCTGGCAGATCTTTTGATCGGGCAGGACGATATCATTTTGCTGAGGTCAAAAGACTATATTAAGTCCCCGAAGCCCAACGGCTACCGAAGCCTCCATCTTATTCTGAGTGTCCCGCTTTTTCTGCCGGATGAAAAAAAGTACATGAAGGTTGAAGTACAGTTCCGCACCATTGCTATGGATTTCTGGGCAAGTCTGGAACACAAACTGAGATATAAGAAGGATGATATAGACGGCGCGGACGAGATCGGACTGAAGTTGAAGTCCTGCGCTGACTCCATAGAGGAACTGGATTATCAGATGCAGGAGATACGTGATAAGATTTACGGCTCCGGAGAATAGCGTGAGAAGAACCTGCCATCGGTTTCCCTTATTTTACGGCCCGAATGACAGCTGCTTCGTCTGGAGCATCTACAATTTTATCAATGGAAAATCCCACATCCCGCAGCAGTTTCAGTTCGTGCTCCAGGGTCAGGGGAATGTCAAAATGTACAAAGCGGTCTTCAGGTATTGATGATTTTCTGCGTTTCTCCAGGTATGTGCTGCGCAGCAGTTTCTCCTCTTCTTCGCAGCAGGCGATATAGTCACCCAAAAGAAAAATACCGCCCTCCCTCAGGCTGTTCCGGACCTTTTGGTACAGTTTCTTTTTGCGTTCCGGAAGAAAGTGGTGCAGGCTTTCAAAGGAGATAATGGCATCCCACTTATCTGTGCCGAAATCATATTGGAAGTAATCCCCGCACACGGTGACAAGCTGTTTGTCTGAGTGTTTTTCCAGCAGTTTGTCCAGCATGTCCCGGCACAGGTCCACACCTGTCACCGCTATCCCGGGGTTATTCTGCCAGATTACGTCCAGTTCCAAACCGGTTCCGCACCCTAAGTCTAAAATGTCCCGGCATTTTCCGGGTAATAACCGGGCAAAGCTTTGATAGGATTTTTCCCAAACTGCCATGTGCTGCTCATAACCCTCAAGCCTTTCGGAGAAAAAGGCGCTCATCTCCTCCAGCGGGGCATCAGATGTGTCCGAGAGCCATTGCTTCAAACCCTGCATATACTTTTCTGTTGATTCCATACTGATTTCCGTGCCTTTCCGTAACTTTATCCTCTAAACTCTAAGCCGCAGATACAAAGTTATCTTCTTATTTGATATCAGCATAGCATCTCCGAATACCTGTATCCACCTCAAATATTTTTATAAATTAATATGAGCCGATACCGGATAGAAGATAACTGTTCAGACATGCCTGCTATCAGCCGCCTGGGACAAAGGGTTCCTGCATAGACCGTAAAAAACGTCGGTACTTAGTCTCCGTACTTTGGAGACTTATGTACCGTTACGTTTTTTCCCGAGCGGAAGCGAGTCTGAGCAGGAACCATTGTTCGTCAGGCGGCGTGACTTGCTATATGGCTGAACTGTTACGGAAGGGCTGATGAACTTTATATTTCGCTTGCAGAAGTATTCATCATATGTTACACTTTCCTTGTCTGATACTTCGTGTAATTCTTACCTGTATCGGTATGTATTTCGGCATTTCGCCATGGGTTTCAGAAAAAAACAAACAAAAAATGGGGGTGAATGCCTTTGAGGGAGTTTTAACGGACTTTAAGTGTGATAAAAATAAATTGCGATTGACAAATAAGAACAAATGTTTTATTCTTAGAGAAGAAAGAACGTCTGTTCTGCATGAAAAGGAGAATTCAGATGGAAAGAGATGAAAAACTTAAAGCATTAGATGCGGCTATCAGCCAGATTGAGAAGCAGTACGGAAAGGGAGCGGTCATGAAGCTGGGTGACCCTTCCGCACAGATGAATGTGGAGACAATTCCCACCGGTTCCCTGAGCCTCGACATTGCGCTGGGCCTGGGTGGTATTCCAAAGGGGAGGATCGTGGAGATATACGGGCCGGAGTCCAGCGGTAAGACCACCGTCACTCTGCACATGATCGCTGAGGTGCAGAAAAGGGGCGGTATTGCGGGCTTTATTGACGCGGAGCATGCTCTTGACCCGGTCTATGCAAAAAATATCGGCGTGGATATTGATAATCTGTATATTTCACAGCCGGATAACGGAGAGCAGGCGCTGGAGATTACGGAGACCATGGTCCGTTCAGGTGCCATTGACATAGTTGTTGTGGACTCTGTGGCTGCACTGGTGCCGAAAGCGGAAATTGACGGCGACATGGGAGACAGCCATGTGGGACTGCAGGCCCGTCTGATGTCCCAGGCCCTGCGGAAACTGACTGCCGTGATCAGTAAATCCAACTGTACGGTAGTGTTTATCAATCAGCTCCGCGAGAAGGTTGGTGTAATGTTCGGAAATCCGGAGACAACTACCGGCGGACGTGCGCTGAAGTTCTACTCCTCCGTGCGTCTGGACGTGCGCCGTATTGAATCCTTAAAGCAGGGTGGTGAGGTTATCGGAAACCGTACCCGTGTGAAGGTTGTAAAGAATAAGATTGCCCCGCCCTTCAAGGAAGCAGAGTTCGATATCATGTTTGGCGAGGGTATTTCCAGGGAGGGAGATATTCTGGATCTGGCGGCGGATCTGAATGTTGTTGTAAAGTCCGGTGCATGGTACGCCTACGAGGGCAACAAGATAGGACAGGGGCGTGAGAACGCTAAGCAGTACCTGAAGGACAATCCGGAGGTGTGTCAGGAGGTCAGCCGAAAGGTCAGAGAACATTACGGATTTGAAGGGGCAAAAGTCGGAGAGGCTGCGGCGGAAACAGAAAAGCCATCCTCAGAGGCGGAAAAGCCTTCCAAAAAGAAAGATTAAGAGGGAATTATGAAGGTTACGGCGTTCGTGGAGCTGTCCCGATCCCGCAGCAAGGTATATATTGACGGAGAGTTCGCCTTTGTCCTGTACAAGGGCGAACTGCGTTTTTATCACTTGTGTGTGGGAGAAGAGATCACTCAGAAGGATTATGACGAAATATGGAATGAGGTGCTGCCAAAACGGGCGAAGCTGCGAGCTATGAATCTGCTGACAAAGCGGGAGTATACCGAGAAGCAGCTGTATGATAAGCTGAAAGCCGGATTCTATCCTGAGGAGATAATCAGGGAGGCGCTGGCCTATGTGGCAGGCTTTCACTATACGGATGATCTGCGTTATGCCTGTGACTATATTGCGGGTCATGAGGATTCCAGGAGCCGGAGACGGATAGAGCAGGATTTGATCGGAAAAGGAATTGACAAGCTCACGCTGGAGCGAGCGTGGGCCAGATGGGAGGAGCAGGGGGGAAGCCAGGATGAAGCAGCAATGATTCAGGCACTCCTGAAAAAGAGGGGATACGATGCAGAATGTGCAGAAATTCGTGAGAGGCAGAAAACCTATGCATTCCTTATAAGAAAGGGCTTTTCCGGTGAAGCGGTTCGAAAGGCGTTAAAAGCAGATGATATTGATACTTGACATTAAGCATTTTTAAGTTTAAAATTTAACTGTTGTAATATGCTTGTTTATGTACAATGAAAATTAAATAAAGGAGGTGCTCCTGTAGATGTTGTCGCCATACATTTGGGTTCTTATCATTGTGGCAGCCACCGTTGTATCCGCAGTAGCGACGGCTCTGATCGTGACAAACGTTCAGAAGAAATCCGCTGCATCAACCATCGGAAATGCGCAGGATAAGGCAAGGGAGATCATCGACGAAGCTCTTAAGACAGCTGAGACAAAGAAGCGTGAATCGCTCCTTGAGGTAAAGGAAGAGTCCATTCGTACCAAGAATGAGCTTGACAAGGAGATCAAGGAACGCAGGGCGGAAGCGCAGCGGTATGAGCGCAGGGTTCAGCAGAAAGAAGAGAACATCGATAAGAAGGCAGACGCTATCGAGAAGCGTGAAGCGAGCTTAGCAGCGAAGGAAGAGTCTTTGAACAAGATGAAAGAAGAAGTTTCCAAGCTGAATGAGCAACGTGTACAGGAACTGGAACGAATTTCCGGATTAACCTCTGAACAAGCAAAAGACTACTTATTGAAAATTGTTGAAGATGAAGTAAAGCATGAAACGGCTG
>CAMWJV010000007.1 GCA_947174665.1 uncultured Lachnospiraceae bacterium | reverse complement strand
CTTGTCTAAATACATGTAAAAAATTAATATTTATCATTAATAAAAATTATAATATATTGTCACATTTATGTCAACATCTGTACATCCATACAACATGCCTTACTACCACTCTCCATTTTCATTCCTGCATTATAAAATACATTGTCACCATAGTTCGCTGCTGCCGGTACAACAACCCTCTATGTCAGCAGCACAAGCTTCAGGCGGAATTCCTTCCCGTCGCAGCCGATCGTACAGCTTCCGTTGTACCTCCCCGCAATCTGCTTCATGATCTCGATGCCGTATCCATGGGCCTTCCTGTCCTCTTTCGTCGTGGGTATGCTGCTGCGGACCGATACCTTCTTCTGCACGGGATTGGCAATCTCAATCACCGTATAATTGCGGGTGGTGCTCACCTTTGTGCGGATATATCTCTCCGGCTGTGCCAGACATGCCTCTATGGCATTATCATAGGCGTTGGCAAGGAGTCCGCAGATGTCGGGTGCCGCCATGATGCCCAGATTTTTCAAAGTTCCTGAAAATTCAAAGGCAATCCCGTTGGCCTCGCATATCTTACTCTTTGAAGAAACCACCAGATCGGCGACCTGATTCCCCGTAGGTATCCTGCTGCCAACCTGCGGTACCTCGTGGCTCAGCTGCTCCGTATACTTCCTGACCTCCTCATAATCGCCTTCCTGACACAGCGACGAGATGACCGCCAGATGATTTGTCAGATCATGACGTATTTTTCGCACCTCGGTCTCGTTCTCTTTTGTCTCCTGCAGCGAATCCAGCTGGACCCGCAGATACTCCGTCTCACATCTCGCCATGGTCTGGCGATAGATTCTCTTTCTGGACTCTATCAGACTGTACGCAAAATATCCGACACCCAGCACATAACCACCCACAAAGACGATCAAATATATCCAGTAGTATATAACGGGCTCATACTTCGTGCGGTTCAGCGTGAGAATAAGCGCACCGTCAATAAAGGAGAAAAAGAGCAATGCTATGCTGCCAAAAACTTCTTTTACCGAAAAATGCACTCTGGTCCGGTACTTGATCTGCACATAGCGCAGAATGAGCAGCAGGACAAGCAGCGCTGCATCCACCATATAGCTGAAAAACGTCCGCGAATTATCCTGCACCGCCAGCTGAACGTTCGAGGGAGAGACAATCTCCTCCACCAGTGCAGCAGGAAGTAAATCCAGAAAAAGATAAATACAGACAGCCGGGAAAAAACGCAGCAGATCCGGAAGCCTCCGCTTGCTGAACAGGCACACGCTCAAAACAATTTCCACCATCATACCGGCAATAGCATCTACCCCGGCGGGAATCGGGCAGAAAACAGTAACCGTTGTCCATAATACAGATATGCAGGAGCGGATGACTGCATTTTTTCTTCCCAGGTCCATGTGCGCGGCACAGACATACTGCATCAGCAAAATTAAAATCCAGTAATCCACTAAATTTGCTATAATATAGTAGATTAAATCACTCATCTGCTCAAACCTCCGTCAATATACGCTCCCAGCGCGAGGCGAAAGTCCCTGCTCCTCCTGCGGCTGATTGGAATTGTCTTTCCGCAGTCCAGAGTAAGGTGCCCCTCGTCAAATTCCCTGACATGAGTCAGATTGACAAGAAATTTGCGGTGAACGCGGAAAAAGAAAAACGGAGAAAGCTGTGCCTCCAGCTCATTCAGTCCCTTACGCAGCGTAATGACATCATCCATATAGTAAAGAACCGTATCCTTGTTGTCCGCCTCCAGATACCGGAGTTCCCGGGTGTGCAGCAGCAGTTCGCACCCGGAAGTCCTCACCCGCAATGTGTGCGCAGTCTCCAGTTCCCGGCGTACCTCCATCATCACCGCCGAAATATCCTTATCATTCACCGGCTTCAGCAGGTAACGGAAGGCATTCACCTCATAGCCCTCCGGCGCATATTCCAGGTAGGCGGTCAGGAAGATCAGAATCGCATTCCTATCCCGGCTCCTGATCTTCTTCGCAAGCGCGATACCGTTTACAGGCTTCATCAAGACATCCAAAAACAACACATCATACCGCTCTCCCGCCTCGTACTTTGCCCAAAGCTCCTTCGGAGAGTAAAAACAGTCTACGGAGCAGTCGGGCTGCCCCCAGAGATATTTATAGATCTGTTTTACCAGAACAATTTCATCATCACAAACTGCAATCTTCATAATTCCTCACAATACCGGCTCCGTCTTTTTATAAACAGAAACAGTTTACCATACTCGACAAAAGCAATCAAGAAAATACACTTTCCAAAACCAGGAAAACTCGCAAAAAGCCGTTTACACCACATTCTTTACCGCCGGCGTATTTTTATCCTGAAACAGGTGCGCACATGATAAAATAATTTGATTTCAATGTAAAAAAATTCTGAATACAGAGGAGGAGATTACTTATGAAAATAGGCAAAGTAAAAAAAATAGGAATGCTCATGACACTGTTAGGCGCTCTGTCGCTGGGCGCATGCGGCGGTTCGGATCCGGGTGCTTCCGGAAACTCTGCAGACGACAACTTGAAGAAGAACTCTTCGGACATGCAGGAAGATTCCTCAGATTCCAAAAAGCCGGAGGTTGCAGATCAGGATGCCAAAAATAAAAACCTGGAGGAACTCTTTGAATATACCTTGATGGAAGATGAAAACACCGTACTGCTGACAAAATATATAGGCGAGGTCGAAAATGTGACGGTCTTCGGTTCTTATAAAATAGGCGGGAAGGAATACCAGACCCTGCTCGCGGACGGTGTTGACGACGGCTGGAAGACTTCCCCCTTTCGTGACAACACCACAATTACTTCCCTTACCTTTGCGGACGGAGTAAAAATCAATAACTGCAGCAACTATTTTTCCTACTGTAAAAACCTGGAATCAATAGATTTCAGTGGACTGGACACCAGCGAGTGCAGCGATTTTTCCGCAATGTTCAGCAACTGCACCTCCCTTCAGACGGTGGATCTGTCCCCCTTAAATCTGGACAGCCTCACTGAATTATACGGTATGTTCAGCTACTGTGAATCTCTGACCGAACTGGATTTCTCCATGGTCGATACAAGCAGCGTAACCTCTTTCGACAACTTATTCGAGTGCTGCAGAAGCCTGCAGAAACTTAATATAGAAGGCATGGATACCAGCAATGCCACACATTTGACCAGTATGTTTGACGGCTGCAGTTCCCTGACCTCTATTGACGTCAGCGGCTTTGACACCTCCAACGTGGTCGCCATGCCGGCAATGTTCAGAGGATGCGAAAGTCTTACCGGCATTGATGTCAGCAGCTTTGACACTTCGCTTGTGGAAGGCATGGGCAGTATGTTTGCCGGATGCAAAAGCCTCACCGGCATTGACTTAAGCGGCTTTGACACCTCCTGCTGCGCAGGCCTGGGCAATATGTTCAACGGCTGTGAAAGCCTTACCGGCATTGACTTAAGCAACTTTGACACCTCCCATGTAAAAGACCTGGGCGGCATGTTCGCCGGATGCAGCGGCCTGGAACAGCTGGACATCAGTAACTTCACCGTCAAAAACTCTCTGAAATATACATACGATATGTTTAAGGGCTGCGAAAACCTCACCGCCGTATATGTAAACCAGAACTTTTATGACTACGTTTACTCTGATAAAGTGAAGAACAACAGGAATATGTTCGAGGACAGTTCCATCACCGACTTTACTGTAAAATAAGCTGCTTCTGAATAAACAGATACATAAAATAAGAGCATCCTTCCGTGTGAGACATAGAATTTCTCCGCGAAAACAGCCTATGCTGTGAGCGGTTAGAAATTCTTCTCACACTTATTCCCCCTTGATTGCGCTGTACAGCGCATCCAGCTCCTCATATTTGTACGCGACACCTTTATAGGTCACGGTCACGTTTTCGCTGCCATCAAACGCTTCATCCTTTAGTGAGACAAGACTGTCAGGCAGGCTCACAAGACTGAGATTTTTACATTCCTGGAATGCGAAATAACCAATCTCCGTTACGCCTTCCGGCACGAAGATTGTACTCAGGCTGTCACACCCAAAAAATGCAGAATTCCCAATCTTTGTAACTCCAGACGGAATGGAAATCTCCTGCAGCTTCTTGCAGTACATAAACAAACTCCCCTCCAGCTCCGTGAGTCCGCCGGGAAGTGTAATATGGACTAACTCTTCACAACCGTTAAAGGCAGACCCGCCAATCCTTACTACCGTGTCAGGAATCGTCAGGTCTACAATATACCTGGAGCCCACAAATACAGACGACCCGATCTCAACAACGGTCTTCCCTCCGATCTGCTCGGGGACGCGGACAATTCCTTCCTCTCCGTTGTAAAAATACAGACCGACAGAACTTTCCGCATAAAAGATGGAAACGCCGCCCTCCACCTCCTCAACATTGAAAAAGTCCTCTGCCGGCAATGACGGCGCTACGCTTGCCGCCTCATTTAAGGCAGCATATAAATCCTCCAGCTCCTCGTAGGAATAATCCGTCCCCCGATAAGTGACCGTGATGTCCTTACATCCGGAGAACGCATTTCGGTCAACGGAGATCACACTGTCAGGAAGGGTCAGATTTTTCAGACTTCTGCATTCGGCAAACGCGGAATCTCCAATCTCTGTCACCGAGTTCGGAAGCGTCACATCCGTTAAAACGGAACAGCCGTAAAAGGCCCTTTCCTTAATCTGCCTCACATTTCCTAAAATCGTTACGCTCGTTAAGCGTGTACATCTCATAAATGCCCATTCACCGATTTCCGTCACCTTTTCGGGAATGACAACCTTCTCCAGCCAAGTTAGATTAAACGCTGCTTTGTCGATCTTCGTTACTTCCTCCGGTATGATAACACTCGTTATCATAGTGCACCAAAAAGCGCTCTCCCCGATCTCGGTTACCGTTTTCCCTCCGATCTGCGCGGGAATGTTGATGTCGCCGCCCTCAATGTCGTTATAAACAATGCTCACTCCGCCTTCCGTATCTGTCACATCAAACAATGTTTCCGATGTCAGCGGAACTGAAACGTCATTCCCTCCGTTCTGTGTAAGCTCGCTTCCCTGTGTTTTTCCGGAATCATCCTTTCTGCCTGACCCGGAACCGCTCTCGCTTCCCCCGCAGCCGCAAACGGACAATGTCAGCAGAAGTGTACCCAGCAAAACAGCCAGTAATTTTTTTCTCATGTTTTTTTATCTCCCTTAAACCAAAGGATATTTGTCGGTCAAAGACTGCACAATGACCCGTGCCTCGGAGACCTTCTCCTCGCCGCCCTTGATGACCATCGCAATTGCCTCCGCAATTTTGTCCATATCCTCGGTATTCATGCCTCTGGAGGTGACGGCAGGGGTACCAAGACGGATACCGCTGGTCACAAATGGAGACTGGGGATCGTTCGGAATCGTATTCTTGTTGCAGGTAATATGGGCTGCATCCAGCAGCTTCTCCACAGCCTTTCCTGTAAGCCCGAAATTCGTCAGGTCAACCAGCATCAGATGGTTGTCGGTGCCTCCGGACACGATCTTAATTCCCCTGTCCATCAGACCCTTGCACAGAGCCTGAGCATTATCGATAATACCCTTCTGGTATACCTTGAAATCGTCGCTCAGCGCCTCCTTGAAGCAGACAGCCTTTGCGGCGATAACGTGCATCAGCGGCCCGCCCTGAATACCTGGAAAGATTGCTTTGTTAAAGTTATACTTCTCATTCACCTCATTGCTGGACAAAATCAGGCCGCCACGGGGTCCCCGCAGGGTTTTGTGGGTTGTTGTGGTTGTCACATGGGCATAAGGGATGGGGCTGGGATGAAGTCCCGCCGCCACAAGTCCCGCAATATGCGCCATGTCCACCATGAGAACAGCTCCCACTTCGTCCGCAACCTCGCGGAATTTCTTAAAGTCAATGGTTCGTGCATAAGCGGAAGCGCCTGCGATGATCATCTTCGGCTTGGCCTCCAGGGCAATCTCCCGCAGTTTTGCATAGTCAATAAAGCCTTCATCATTCACTCCGTAGGGAACAATATGAAAATATTTTCCGGACATATTCACCGGGCTGCCGTGGGTCAGATGCCCGCCATGGTCCAGGTTCATGCCCATGATGGTGTCCCCGGGCTGGCACACCGTGAACTGTACCGCCATATTCGCCTGTGCGCCGGAATGTGCCTGTACATTGGCATACTCGCAGCCGAACAGCTCCTTCGCCCGCTCAATTGCCAGTGTTTCAACTACATCCACGCAGCCGCAGCCGCCGTAATACCTCTTTCCGGGATAGCCTTCCGCATACTTGTTGGTCAGCGGGCTGCCCATTGCCGCCATCACTGCCTTGCTCACCCAGTTCTCTGAGGCAATCAGCTCAATGTGACTGTTCTGCCTCTCCTGCTCGTCCACGATTGCCTGAGCAACCTCAGGATCCACCGCCCTCACTTCATCTAAAGAATACATTTCAAATCCTCCTGTTTTATTTTAATTATCTTTGCGCTTCGTTTTTCTTCTGCGGTTACTGCAACATCTAAACTCGCAAATTCGCGCTTTCAGCGCTTCTTGTCCGATTTCATCGGACGCTTGCTCGTCCATGCTTGTTTTTCTTCTGCGGTTATTATATCATGTCCCCACCAAGAAGAAAATGATTTTATTTACGAATCCGGTTTCTGCTGTTAAAATAATAATATGGCTCCGGCCATAAGTACAAAAATGAAAGAGAGGTTAATTCTCTATGTATCATATCATCATCAATCCGGCTTCCCGCTCAGGCAAGGGTCTTAAAATATGGAAGGATCAGGTGGAACCGGCACTGCGCAGAGGCGGAACCGAATATCACACCTACTTTTCCGAACAGGCCGGAGATGTGGCAAAGATAGCCGGTGAAATCCTGTCCCACGCTGACAGTTTCCCCGTCTCGCTGATTGTCCTGGGCGGCGACGGGACGGTGAACGAGGCACTCCAGGGCATATCAGACCCTTCAAAAGTCATCTTGGGATACATTCCCACCGGCTCCAGCAACGACCTGGCAAGAGACCTTGGTATTCCCACCGACCCCACCGCCGCTCTTGACCTGATTCTGCACTCCGGCACGGCATGCTCCATGGACCTCGGAACCGTCACCTACGCTGACGGCAGAAAGCGCCGTTTTGCCGTCAGCTGCGGCATCGGCTATGACGCGGCAGTATGTGAGGAGGCCCTGCGATCCAAAGCAAAGAAAGTGCTGAACAAAATCGGTCTCGGAAAACTGACCTATCTCAGTATTGCCTTAAAGCAGCTCTTTGCCACAAAGGCAATTTCCGGCAGACTGATTCTGGACGATAAACCGCCCGTTGAAATCGGCAGCATTCTGTTCACCGCCTGTATGCTCCATCGCTTCGAAGGCGGAGGATTCATGTTCAGCCCCGACGCAGATGCCACGGACGGCATCCTGAACCTGTGCGCCGTAGGCGATATATCAAAGGCGCTGATTCTCTTTGCCCTGCCCACAGCCTTCAAAGGCAAACATTATCGCTTTAACGGCATCACACCTTATCAGGCAAAAAAAAGCACCATCGAGGTATCCTCCCCCCTCTGGGTACATACCGACGGTGAGGTCACTCAAAAAAGCCGCAGAATTACCGTAACCTGCGAGCAGAACGCACTCCACATCATCAAGGGCCAAACCTAAAGGTTTTCTTAAGAATGCTTAAGAACAAAAAAAAGTCATTGCATTTTTCAAATTTGACGCTATACTATACTTGATTCGATGATTAGCTAGTTATTCCAGCTAAGGAAGCCGAGGAGAAGTAAAATGGAAAAATGTAAAAGCTTTTTATCCAAGTATAAGCACGGAGTTCCGCTGTTGATTTACATGGTGATTTACCTGGCCTGGTTCGCCTGGCTGGAGCAGACAAATGTTAAGAATTATCAGATTATACATGTGAGCATGGATGATTACATCCCCTTTTGCGAGGTGTTCATTATCCCCTACCTGCTGTGGTTTTTATATGTGGCAGCCGTAGTTGTCTACCTGTTCTTCAAAAACAAGCAGGATTATTACAAGGCATGCGCTTTCCTGTTTACCGGGATGACCATATTCCTGATCGTCTCTACCCTGTGGCCCAACGGACACGACCTGAGACCCGCATCCCTTCCCAGAGATAATTGCTTTACCTGGCTGATTTCCGCGCTTTGGAAGACAGACACCCCCACAAACCTCTGGCCCAGCATCCACGTATTTAACTCCATGGGAGCGCATTTCGCGGTTATGCACAGCGGAGATTTATCCCGAAACAGGTTCGGCAAGCCGATCAAAATTGCCTCCGGAATACTGTGTGTGTCCATCATTCTCTCCACCATGTTCATCAAACAGCACTCCGCTTTTGATGTAGTGACCGGAATCCTGATGGGAGCAGTGATGTATGCAGTAGTTTACAGAAGAGAATGGCTGCTTGCAGGCAAACCCGCAAACAAAAACCGGGAAAAGGCCGCAGGTTGATCTTCACTCCGACAATGTTTTAAAAGGGATGTCCCGTCCTGACGGGACATCCCTTTTCGCTTCAGGCAGGCTTTCTGCCCGTTTCTGTTCCATCAGCAGTCCTCAAAGAGTTTTCTTGCCTCTTCAAAACTGATATTTTTCTCCTTTGCAATGCGTGACAGATCATCGTATTCATACTTTGAACGCAAAACGCCGTAACCGGAGGAAACCTTGCGGCGCAGTTCTCCATAGGGAGTTTGTATGCGCTCTATATTTCGCTCCAGAATATGCCTGTGCATGACTGTTTCCCGCACTCCAATTGTGGTAGTGTGCTTGAAAAGAATATGCAGGATATTTTCTTTGTTCTGTTCATCGCACATAACGCGGATCAATGTACCGGGACGCGACTTCTTCATCCCGATGGGAACCGTATATACCTCATATGCGCCGCCTTCGAACAGCCGCTCCATGGCAAAGCTGATCGCCTCCGCTGTCATATCGTCCACATTGCAGGAAAGCTCCAACACAACATCCGTTTTATCCTCGCTTTCCCCAAGCACCGCACGGACACAGTTCACTGTCCGAAAATCCTTTTTACCCATACCATACCCGATAGCCTGTGCCCTCATGACAGGCATATCTCCGAAACGAGTGGCAAAATATTTCAGAAGCGCCGCGCCGGTGGGTGTACAAAGCTCACCCTTGACACTGCCTCCGTAAATTGGAACATCTTTCAAAATATAAGCCGTTGCAGGTGCCGGAACAGGTAAAATCCCGTGTGCGCATTCTACATGACCGCTTCCTACATGGACTGGTGACACAATTACCTCATTCACCGAAAGCTCGCTCATCAAAAGACACACGGCCGTAATATCGGCAACTGCATCCATCGTGCCGACCTCATGGAAGTGAATCTGCGAAACCGGCACTCCATGAACATGACTTTCGGCTTCGGCAATCAATCCGTAAACTGCCAAGACGTCTCTTTCTACCTTCGCCGGAAGGGCCAGTTTCGAGATGATATGCCGGATTTCTTCCGGTCCGCTATGGTGATGCTCGTGCATATCCGCACCCTCTTCCACACCATGAACGGTGACTGATATATGCGTACCTTTGATCCCGCACTTAACAGAGCTTTCTTTTTTAATCTCCACGCCCGGAATAGACAGGGCGTTCAGCCTGTCTATAAATGCATCGCTATCCGGCAGCAATTCCATAAGGGCGGCGGCCAGCATATCGCCCGCGGCGCCCATTCCGCAATCCAAATAGAGTGTCCTCATTTTTTTGCCTTCCTGTGACGAATGTATGTAAGCTGAAGCTGGCCTTTCCCGCTTTAATCCTCAGCATTCTGAACGGGTGCCGTTTTTCGGACAAACCGTACAAAGCCTGCACGGTTCAGCGCCGCCATGACCGCCGGAATCAGAATAAGCTGCAGAATAATTCCGGGAACTGCATTTAAAAACGCTCCCGCCATAAACATCTGCCATGTAAACCCTTTCCCGTTAATGCCAAGCAGCAGGAGCTGAGCAGCTCCCCATACCCCACGTCCGGCCAGCATTGCCGGAACCATACTGCGGTATACTGCAGCCACACTCTGCCATCGGGAATGGGAATACAGCAGTCCGATAACCGCCCCATAAGTGGCAAGCTCAAATGCCATTGCAATTCCGGTCGGGAAAAAAACCGGCATTGCGAACAACATGCCCCGCAAAAGCGGCAGCATGAAACCGACAATCAGTCCATACTTCCAGCCACAGATCAGCCCGCACAAAAGAACCGGAATATGCATGGGCAGGAGCTTGTTTCCAATCTGCTGAATCTGCCCGAACAGAAACGGAAGCACCAGCCCAACAGCCATAAACATAGCTGCCAGCATTATATTAAAAACAGGAGCCTTCCTTTTTTCCTCCATCGAAGTATTCCTCCGCTGTATTATTTTTCTTCTTCAGGTGTTTCAATTAAACTTAAATATTTTCTGGCAGATCTTGTAGCTTTCCACGGAGATTTTACGTCCGCCCCGCCCGGGCAGATTCATTGCCTCCCCCATGATACCATGGCGCAGCCAGTGATGCAGCTTCCGGTCCTTCTCCTTTAAATACTGCCATAATTCAGCCTTCTTTTCCAGATTTTCCTCTGTGCCGGAACGTATCAGCAGCACCGATGAAACCGTGGTGATGATTTCCAGATAATTTCTCATATATTGATACAGACGCTTATGCTTCACAAGCTCCGGCTTCTTTTCCACCAGGTAGTCAACCATCAGTTTGTTGACCTTTATCTGCTGGTCAATACGGGAAATCATGACATCCTCGTTGACGGACTGATCCTCTCTGCCAATATAATAGCGGTAAAAGTTCACGTCCAGATAATACATATATTTTACATAGGGAAGCGGCTCAAACACATAGAGGTTGTCCACATAAAACGTGTGCTCCGGAAGCCGGATTCCACACTCCTTTAAGAGCTTTGTCCTGAAAATGACGGAGTGCATCAGAATATAATGTCCCTTCTGAAAATGATGACAGTCCTCCCATGTAAACATGCAATTCATAGGAAGGCTGTGGCGGTATTGAATAACTTTCTTTTTCTTCTCCCCTTCCTTTTCATATACATAATTGCACACCAGCATATCCAGCACCTGTGCCCCCCCCGTAAACTCCCGCAGGGTATCCAGAACTTTCATGTAGGCTTCCTTTTTCACCCAGTCGTCACTGTCCACAACTTTGAAAAAAAGCCCTGTGGCATAGTCGATTCCCGTGTTTACAGCAGAACCGTGGCCGCCGTTGGCCTTGTGCACCGCCTTTACAATGGTGGGATATTTCGCCGCATATTCATCTGCAATTTCCGCTGTTGCGTCTCTGGTTGATCCGTCATCCACGATGATGATCTCTACATCCTCTCCTCCCGCCAGAAGAGACTCGATACATTTTCTCATATAATTTTCCGAATTATAGCAGGGAACCGCTATTGATAATAATTTCACTTTAATTCCTCCTCGTACCTCTCTTTTCCCAGGCGTATTTTCAGGTATCCGGTATAGGCGGAAAACGCTGATGGTATCGGATATTTTTCCTCGGTTTCGCCGGGTTCTACAAAAAGCCAGCTCCTGCTGTCCTCACCGGGATTTCCGTGCTCCAGCTCGTCCACACGAACCATATAACCCTTCATATGCCACTCCTTATGGGTAAAGATGTGTTTTGCATCTTCCAGGGGCTGAATGCGCAGCACCCTTATACCGTTCTCCGCCAGATAGGCTGTTATCTCCTCCGCCGTCCGGCAGCCTTCCAGCATAGGGAACTCATACATTCCGGCCAAAAGCCCTTTTGCCGGTCGCTTGTGAATAGCGGTTCTGTTCTCATCCCGGATGACCAGTACGGTCTTTTCCTCAATCTTTCGGGGCTTTTTCCCCTCCTTTTTGGGAAACTCCATCTCCTTACCGTCAGCATGAGCCATACATAGCCGAGCCAGAGGACAGACATCACAGAGAGGCACGCCGCCCGGAATACAGACACATGCGCCTATCTCCATCATAGCCTGGTTGAAATCCCCGGGGCGTTCCACCGGCATAACCTCCGCCAGTTCCTGCTCCACCGCAGTTTTCACTTTTCCATCTGTAATGAGTCTCTCATCCTTTCTGACACGGGCCAGCACCCGGAGGACATTTCCGTCCACCGCAGGCACAGGTCTGCCATAGGCTATGGAGGAGATGGCTCCTGCCGTATAACTGCCGATACCGGTGAGTTTCAGAAGTTCAGTATACTCCGTGGGCATTTTGCCACCGTATTCATTCACAATCTGCAACGCCGCTCTCTGCAGATTCCGCACCCTGTTATAGTACCCCAGACCCTCCCAGAGTTTCAGCAGCTGCTCCTCCGGAGCCTCCGCCAGTGCTCTGATATCCGGCAGCGCAGTCATAAACCGCTCAAAGTAAGGCTTGACTGCCTCTACCCTGGTCTGCTGCAGCATAATCTCGGATACCCATACCCGGTAAGGTGTGGGCTCTTCCCTCCAGGGAAGAATCCTCCTGTTCTTATCATACCATTCCAAAAGAGGTTTGGGAATGGCTGCAAGCCTTAAGTTTTCCTTAATACCTCCTGAATATTCATTAAAAAGGGAATCCGGGGATGTTATTTTTGTCTGCACCGGTCTGTTCAGTTTCAAAGAATCCTCTGTCACCCGGCAGTCATAGGCCAATATCTCCACTCCCGCCTCCGCCGCCCTGCACAGTGCGTCTGCAAATTCCGGGTGAGTGTCCCTGTTCGGTTCAAAATGATCCACATCCTCCATCTGGATGACAAACATGACAAAGGCGCGGTATCCTGCCTGTTTCGCCTGAATCAGCTCCTCCACATGCTTTACGGCACGCTCCGAAGGCGCGTCCGGAAAGCGGACAACCCCTTCTTCCTCCAGCGTGACCCCCTTCACCTCCATAAATATTTTTTCAGTTTTCGTCTCCAGATAAAAATCAAAGCGTGAGCCGCCATATGTGGTCTCAGGGCGCACTTCTTTTATATCCGGCAAAAAAGCTCCTGAACGCAGCCACTCCTCCACCACCCTGTTGGGTGCCTGGGAATCCATATTTATCATTCGCTCTCCCTTTTCCACTGCCACCAGGTCATAAGCGGTGGAGCGGGCAGCGTTGTCACTTTTCGTCAAATACACAATCACACCGGGCTGCAGAAGCTCCCTGCAGCGCCCGGTGTTTTTGACATGGACTTTTTCTGTTTTTCCGTTTAGCTCCACATAAGCGATAAAACGGTTGGGTCGGCGAATAAAGCGTGCCGGTGTTATATTACTGTATTTCATAATTTCTCCTGCTTATCGTGCAAACCGATACATCTCGCCTTTCCGGCGATAGGGAACCCGGGCGGCGGGAACAGCCTGGGCCGCACTCTGGGTATGCACCGACTGGTCGTCAAAGAAAATCTGTGCCCCGAAAGCTTTCAAAAATTCCCTCTTTTCCAGCCCTCCCAGAAAAAACGCCTCGTCCACACGGACATTCCACGCACGCATGGTACGGATAACCCTCTCATGGGCTGGAGCGCTGCGGGATGTGACAAGTGCCGTCCTGACAGGGCAGTTCTCTGTACCAAGCTCCCTCTGTAAATCCGAAAGCTTTTTCAGGAAGTTAGCGAAGGGTCCTTCCGCCAGAGGTTCACTGGCATGAGCTTTCTCGTTTTCCTCAAATGCGTTCAGGCCCTTTTCCTGAAAGATTGCCTCTGACTCATCCGCGAACAGAACAGCATCTCCGTCAAAGGCAATGCGTATCTGCCCGGGGGCCAGCGCTGAAGCCTGGAACGATGTACCCGACATTGTTCCGGACATTGTCCCGGGCAAAGTTCCGGACAAAGTCCGTTTTATGGGAATGATTCTGGAATCCCGCCTTACCGCCGGCTTCTCCTGCTCCCCACAGTCCCCCGCGCCACCGGTACAGATGATTCCGGCGGCAATCCCGCTGTCAATCGCGCTCTGTACATCCTCCTCACAGGCGGACAGGTACAAATCCGTGCCAAAAGCCGCCAGATAAGGCGCCAGGGATGCTCCGCTGGCCAGAACCGAGCGGGTTATAGGCAGTCCGTAATGCGCGATGGTATTGAATACCCGCAGGGAAGTATCCGGACTGTTATGTGACATTATGATGACTTCGATCAAGTCCTTCTCTCCAACACACCCATTGAGCTGCAGAAGAGATTTGATCAGTTGAAATCCCGGTCCCGGCTTCAAAACCTCCTGCTCGTGCTCCACCTGATAGTGGCAGTAGGCCTCCAGGCCCTGCTTCTCAAATATTTCATTTTCAACGGTCAGATCAAACAATGCCCTGGAGGATACCCCGATCACCATCTTTTGATCCATAACATATGCCATAAGCCACTCCCTTCTGCTGCCGCCTCAGCGCCAGCCAGCCTGCACCTGCATCTTAAAAGGGAGATTATCTGTTCTGCCTATCTGATTCGGTTGCACTCGTACCGCTCCCGTGTCAGCAGACATGCTCTCAGGGATTCATACCGCTCCTCAATATCACCTTCATTGATTTCCACGTCACAGGCAATGGCCATAGTGGTAATCATTTCATCGGTGATCCTGTGATGCAGCCCCGCCAGAATATTCAGGCGCTGCTCATACTCATCCGCGTCCAGAAACTCCAGCACCATGGGATCCAGAGTCAGCTCGCCCTCTGAGCATTCCTCCTGATTCCGGTCAGTAACTGCCATCCGGACCGCAGAATCCGCCGTCGCATTCGAATCCGGCTCTGCATTTGCCCCCGGCTCCGCTCCCGAATCCGGGCTTAAAGCCGACTCTGCCCGCTGCCTTTCCGCATCGGCTCCCTGGAGTTCAAACCGAAACTCCTGAGCAGCCTCCGGATATTTTTCCCTGTCCACCCTGTCGGTAAACATGGAAAGAGGTCTGGCATAGGTCTTAAAATCTCCGTACAGCGCCTGATAGATGACAAGCTGCTCACCCGTCTCCGTGTGCTCCGCCACCGCCGTTATCTGGTACAGATTCCCTTTAAAATGCTTATAAATTTCATGTGGTTTCGGAATAAATGACATTTTCGGGACTCCTCTCTATGGAAAATCTTAAAAAAAGTATACCCCAATTTTCCGAAAATGTCATGTAGTTCCTGTCAATCGGTAAAAAGAAATTTGTAGTTAAATGTACTTCTCCCGTCCGCAAAGGCGAAAGCCGCCAATTTCTCTGCGAGAGCCTCTCTCTCTGCCTCTTCCATCCTGTCTATGTCCCTGTGATGAACCGTGACGGTATACATCCGGCTTCCGTTCCCGTCTACCACGCGGGTCAGCATCACACCGCTGTTGTCAAAACCGCTGCTGTTCAGATACGCCCTGGTGTCCTTTACCAGCCGCTCCTCCTTTTCCCGGTAATATCCCTCCAGCTCCTCACTGCTCAGGTTCGTCCTGCACATCACCGTCCCCGCAACGGAAAGGGCCGCAACCGATACCAATATAGCCGTCGCAGCCCAAAATCGAAAACTGCCTGCTCTTTTCTCCATCATACCGCCTCCTGACGAACAGATTTTTCTGTCAATGATTTTACAGGCATATTATATAAAATTTTAAGTCCGATAAAACTCTCTTATACTATTGTTTTAAAGTTAGTTTGCCTGATTTCGGATTCCGTGCTATACTTATACTACAAAATGCTGAATTTCGCCTAATGCAAATCTGCCAAGGTCATTGGTCAGCGTTCTGTAGTCGGGTTATCCGGCAAGTGAAATCGTTAAGCAGTTAAAATTAACACACATGAAGTGGGGATTGCAAAATGAATGTGAACGAATCGGCGGAAAATTACCTGGAAACCATATTGATTTTGAGCAGACAGCTTCCCGTGGTACGCTCCGTAGACATTGCCAATGAGCTTGGCTTCAAAAAATCCAGCGTCAGCGTTGCCATGAAGAATCTGCGCGAAAAGGAACATATAGTGGTAGATAAGTCCGGTTTTATCACCCTGACTCCCTCCGGACGTGAAATTGCCGAGATGATTTACGAACGCCATGAATTTCTCTCCGGCTGGCTGATGAAGCTGGGGGTAGACAAGCATACCGCCCTGGAAGATGCCTGCAAAATGGAGCATGTCATCAGCAGGGAAAGTTTTGATGCCATCAAAAAATATGTAAACGGAACCAACGCTCAGAAATAGATACCCGGCCCCGCTATGCCGCTTCCGCAGCAGCCGCCGCCCAGACAGCACATATTGCAGATAAGGTTGGCAATGCAGATCCGCATGCATATATTGCTGCCGCCTACGGTGGGATAACCATAAGCTGCCTGGCGCTGCTGATACCAGTTCCCGCCGCTCTCAAACTGCTGCACCAGCTGCGAATAGCTCATGTTGCCCGGTTCCATGGCTGCTGCCTGTCTTGCATGCTCCAGGGCAGCCACATTACTTCCCAGTCCGGAGTAAGCGATCGCACTGTAATAGTACCATCTTGCCGTCCTCTCCGCCTGGCTCATCCCGTCCAGCGCAGTACGCGCCTCCCTGTAATATCCGTTTCGAATATAATTCCCCGCAGCCCGGATGTAAGTATTTTCTTCATAGCCGGTTTCCTGGCCGAAACCGCCGAAACCAAAGCCCTCGAAAGGACCGCGGTAGTAGAAGCCGCCGCGGCCGCCTGCCGACCTGTTCCCGCCGTATGCGTTACCGCCGTAGCTGTCTCCGGTATAATCGGAAGTTCTCTCCTTCATGATCTGCTGGTACGCCGCCTGAACCTCCTTAAATTTTTCCTCAGCCTGTGCCTTGTTTGGATTATTGATATTGGCATCGGGATGATATTTCCTGCTCAGCGTCTTATATGCCCTTTTAATTTCTTCCTCGGCTGCATCTCTGCTCACCCCTAATACACTATATGGATTATACATTTCATCTCCGTTCTACTGATTCCTCTTTTCATGTACCGCTTCATAGCGGCCCCATACTCCCGAATACAGGATATTGCGCAGGATTTCCACATTCTCCAGAATGGGCAGTTTTTCGAATTCCCGGCAGCATTCCGACATCATCATCATGAGGATGGTCCTGCATTCCTCCTCAAAATCCGGTCTTTCATACCTTTCTTTGAGCGGGTTAAAAGTACCCTTCTTTATATCCTTCTCCACATCCTCATAGGCATCGCAGAGATAAATAAACTTTCCCAGAAAAAATCCCAAGGTCCGCAGGCTCTCCGTCCACTCATCCTCCCTTGGCGTCACTATCTCCGCCATAACCCGGCCGAACAGCCCCGCCAGCGTATCAATGTCCGCCCCTGTCTTCTCCGCCTCGGAAAAGCTCTGCATCAGCCGGCTGATGGTCTTAAGCTTATCACCGTAGTTTTCCCGCAGTTTTCCTGTCTTCCCTTCCAAAATCCGTCCGTAAACCAGCTTCCAGAACTTTCTTTCATCCTCCCAGTCATCACGGCATTTGTAATAGGCAAACAGTGCGTTCATGTCTGCGGCATACTCCGTAAAAATATTGTTTCTTGTCCCATGCTTTTCAAATGGGTGTGCAATACATTTGCAGCTCCCCATCCTGGTCTCCGGCTCATACAGGCCCGTGAGCAGCATAGCCAGAAATGTCATATCATAGCTCAGTGCAATCTGGCCGGACGCACCGTACTTTCGTTTTAAGTCCCGGCATATCCCGCAGTAAAAGGAATGATAGACGTCAAATTCCTTAAATTTCATTTCGGACTTATTGATAATAATATACCCGAACATGTCCCGTCCTCAACTCTTTTTTATAAATTCCGTGCCACACTTTCTGCAGGTGATGGCAATACGCCCCCGCCCTCTGGGGACACGTATCTTCTGCCTGCATTCAGGACATTTGTATATATGATACTGCTTCATCTGCCCCATCTCGCGCTTCTTTTTACCGAAAAGAGCTCTCACCCTCATGGTCTTGTTCAGAAACCACTGGTTCTCTGCGGAGCGCTTTGAAATATTTCTGGAAAACATGCGGAAGTATGCATAAAACATTGCCGCTCCGGCAATCATATAAAAGACATACCCCCTCGGAAACAAAGACAGCACCATGCAGATAATGGCAGTGACCATCAAAAAGCGGCCGAAATCATCATATCCGTATCTGCCCCACATAAAGCGCTGTAATCTTTCTCTCATAGTCCCTCACTCTTTCCCTTCTTATCTGTGATCAAGTAACTGCTCTGAACTGATAACTGTTCAGAGCCCATTCGCAAAATCGCCTCTGCGAGGCTTCCATTTTGCTCATGTATGGCTTCTCGCCATATAGATTTACAAAAACAGCCTTTCTCAAGCAAGCTTGAACAGTCTTTTTTATGTAAATCTGCATGGCTCTGAACAGTTATCATTTTACTCGCTTTCACCTACAATGCAATTAAATATGTATAAACAAAAATAAAAAAAGAAAAGGCAAACTTTTGTTTACCCTTTCCACCAATAATCCAGATCAGGATACAGTTCCGCTGCCTCATAGATATCGCTGACCCAGTGTTCATCTGCGAGTTCACCGTTTACATAATGGTACAGACAATAGTCCTCCGGTCTGTCCGGTTCAAAGCTCTCCGCCATATGCAGCATCTCCGTCAGCTGATATGCCCCGTCCACCAGAGTATAACTTTCTACATACTCATTTCCCGCACCGCTCCGATAACGCACCACCACCCTCTGCCGTTCACTGTCAAAATCCGTCTGAAGTTCCGGATAGGAGTCCATAGGTTCGAACATCTTATTTGCCGGATTCCAGATAAGCCCGAGACAGCACTGCCAGTTGCCGCCGCTTCCATAAGCGGTCCCCGTCACCATAGCCAGGTCATCATACCCGTCAAAATTAATATCCCTGCACTCCACAGTGAGCGCAGTATAGTAATAATAGTTAGAATACGGTATTTCCATGGTTATGCTCTGAGACAGGCCGCATCCCTCCCATATTCCTTCCAGCTGAAACTCAACGAACCTTTCAGTATCCGCCACGAAATCCGTTTCATCAGCAAAGAAGAAATCCGCCGTGACGGTACACTCGCCCGCCTTTCGCGTCACTCTGCCGGTCTTCGTTTTGGGGAAATAGTCTCCCTCCTCCGCCAGACGGCTGTATATGTTCCTGCTGTCCTCCGTCATCAGCCCTGCACGCTCCGGGTCATCCGTCAGGTAGCCTGTACCAGGCTGATGCCAGTAGGTATAGCCATTCTCCGCCAAAAAGAGAATTAAATCCAGATTTCCTATAGTAGGATAATACCCGGCATAGCGCTTGCCGGTCACTGTGGTGCCATCCTTAAATTCCGCTGTCACCCACACGCTTTCGCCGCAGCCGTATTTCACTGCATCTGCAAAGGATTCTTCATAGGACGCACCCATTGTCTCCAGAAATTCTCTGATCCTTTCCTGCTCCTCCTCCGTAAAATTCTCCGCCATGGCATTTGCATTGGTATATTCCGGTGTCCCTTTTGTATATGTTCCCTCCACAGTCACCCCGATGCCGCAGCCGTACTCCGGCCCGAAATTCACCACCGTCAACAGACCATCCTGCAACTTCAAAAGAACCACCTGCGGCGGGTCATCTTCCGTCATCTCTCCATCAAACGCCACAAAAAAGGCCCTGGTATCGTCCAGGAAAAGCAATTCACCCTTGGTTGAACCGTTATGATTATAATAAAACGAAAGAATATCCGCATAATGCCCTTCCGACTCTGTCTGCGCCAGTGTCATATAGGAAGAACAGCTTCTGACAACACCTGTCCTTGCCCATTGTCCCTGCCATTCATCCCAGTTCACCGGCTGCACCGATGCTCCTTCCTTCAGACAGTCAAGTTCATATTCTGTGATGTAGTACAGGCCTTTCTCCAGCAGCCGGTCAAACACCGCGGCGGCATCATCTCTCATATCTGTGCTGTTTTCCGATGCTTCGTCCTCTTCCGGCGCTATACTCTCTATCGGTTCGTCACTCTCATCCGGCGACTCGCTTTCTTCCGACGACACACTTTCTTCAGGCGACTCACGCTCCGCCATTTTTATATCTTCCTGCAGAGGCCGGTTTCCCTCTTCCTGTTCCTCTCCTCCGCCGCAGGCAGTCAAAAACAGCATGCACACTAATATCCCCGCTAATGCTTTCATATATCTTCCCATCATAAACCTCCCTGTTGTCCTCCGGAAAACCAGAGTACAACAGGGAGGCATCAAATTTGCAAACCACCTGCAGTCTGCCGTTCTCTTATGACCGGACAGCAGTCGATATCACTGTCCCGCAATGTTCATATCTCTCACAAGCACTGAGGGAGAACCGCATTTGCCGCCTCTGCTTCTGATAAACTTCATGTCCGTTCCGATCCTGTCAATCTCCTTCAACATGGTAAAAAAGTTACCGGAGACAGTAATGCTCTTCACGGGAGATGTCTTTTTTCCGTTCTCAATACGGAAACCTGCCGCCAGTAGTGAAAAATCGCCTGTCACAGGATTTGCACCCGCATGCAGACCGGATACGTCCTTAATACAGATGCCGTTTCCCGCTGCTGACAAAATATCCTCTTCCGTTCCCTCCACAGGTTTTAAGTAGAAAGTAAAGGGGCCAACTCCCACTGTGGATGCGTAGGATGCCTTCTGCCCGTTGCCCGTGGACTTCACACCGGCCTTAGCCGCAGTGCTCAGATTATGGAGCAGCGTTTTCAGCACGCCGTTCTCTATCACATTTTTTTCATAGGTTGCAACTCCCTCACCGTCAAAGGTTCTCTTGACAAGGCTCTTTTCATGCATGGGATCGTCGATGACAGTCACTATATCCGCCGCGATTTTCTCCCCCTCCTTATCCTTTAACAGAGACATTCCCTTCTGGACAGCCTCTGCTGAAAATACGGAATCGTAGGTAGAGAGAAGCTGTGCAAAAGCACGGCCCATAAAGACCACATTATACTTACCGCTGGGTACGCTGTCCGCGCCGATGGTGGATATCGCGTCCTCCACTGCTTTCCCGGCAATTTCCTTTAAGTCAAAATCCTCCAGATTTCCATCCTTGTCCTCGCTGCCGTCATACATTTCCTCTCCGTCATGTACCAGCGCAAGTCCCCCGCACAGTGTATAAGAGGCCTTATCCTCCAGGTCAAGCCCTTTTGAATTGCAGAGCGCATAGGTGCTTCTTCCGTAAGCAACAAAGCTCTGTGTGCCGTCCGCCACGCGGGAATCTGCGGCGTACATTTCTTTCTGCAGAACAAGCGCCGCCTCCTTCATCTCTCCGCCGGTGGGCTCCTTACAGGTATTCTCAGGCAGTACCCCGTAGCTGTCTCCCTTCTCATGGATGAATGCTTCCTCCTCGCTCTCGATGGATTTTGCATTTTCCAGTGCGCGAGCCACCAGAGAAGCGGCCTCCTCCGCCGTCAGATTTTCGGTGGAGGCATAACCCGCCTTTCCGTCTTTTATACAGCGATAGCAGACGCCCATACTGCTGTCCGTGCTGTACTCCTTTATCTCCTGCTGAAAAGTTTCCACAGAAGCAGAATCACTCTCCGTATAATAAAGCTCATAATCCGCTATCTGCAGTTCTGCTGAAATGCCGATTACAACTTCTTTAAATTCCTGATATGTCATATTAGTCCCCATTTCTGCGCTGTATTTTTTGCGTCAAGCCCCATTGGGCTTACGAGTCTGTGTCAGGCAGCGCTCAGACACAAACCTTCTGCTGAACGAGTCTGATCATCCAGAAGAATCCGCCCGCGGATTCTTCCGCGTGCAACTTAGATTTTCTTAGTCAGCGTACTATACCGAATACAATTCGGCAGCTGACTTAGAAAATCTTTGCACGCTGTTAGCGTCCGCCTACCGTGATGGAAGATACTCGGATCAAAGGCTGGCCCACATCCGTGGGAATGCTTCCGGAGGATGCGCCGCACATTCCCTGTGCCCTGGCCACATTCTTTCCTACCATATCAATATTCATGATGACATCCGAGCCCTTGCCCACAAGGCTTGCGCCCCTGACAGGCTCGCAGATTTTACCGTTTCTGATAACGTATCCCTCGCGGACAGAGAAATTAAACTGGCCTGTGACGGGATTCACGGAACCGCCGCCCATATCCTTTGCATACAAGCCGTATTCTATAGATGCGATAATATCCTCATCCCTGTCTTCACCGGCATCTATGTATGTGTTAGTCATTCTGGATGTAGGCGCGAACTGATAACCCTGGCGTCTGGAACTTCCCGTAGATTCCATTCCCATGCGCCTGCCGTTCAGCTTATCGACCATATAAGTCTTTAAAATACCCTTGTCAATCAGAACCTTTCTCTGAGCGGGAGTACCCTCGTCATCAATATTCATGGAGCCCCAGCCGCCCGGAATCGTACCGTCATCAATAGCCGTAACCTTGGGATTCGCAATCTGCTGTCCAAGCTTGCCGCAGAACTGAGACTGCCCAAGCGCAACGCCTGATGCCTCGAGAGAATGTCCGCAGGCTTCATGGAAGATAACACCGCCAAAGCCGTTCTCAATGGCTACCGGCATCACTCCGGCATTGATATAGCCAGCATGCAGCATGGTAACCGCCTGCCTGGCCGCCTTCCGGCCCAGCTCCTTCGGGTCAAAGTCCTCAAACAGCTCCAGTCCCTTCCTTGCACCGGGAGCAGTGCTTCCCGTCTGGTTCTCACTGCCGTCGCTTGCAATGGCGGAAACGTTTACTCTGGTGCGGATCTGCCTGTCCGTAGCCAGCAGGCCCTCACTGGTTGCTATGAGGATCTTGTGATCCACCTCCAGAAACCAACCGGTCACCTGGGAAATCTCCTGACTGTACTCCTTTGCCGCCAGACACGCCTCCCGAACATAATCAATCTTGCAGGCATTCTCCACACCTGCGGGAACAATCCTGACCGGATGAATATCTCCGAAGATGCGCTCCCTCAGCAAAACATCTCCGTGCTCAGGTACACCCTGAAGCGCATCCGCCACCCTTGAAGCGCAGTCCAGCACTGCCGCATCATCCAGCGACGAAGCCGAACCGACCACACACCGCGTTCCCTTAAAAATCCGGATTCCCACACCGGAAATCACTGCGTCCGCTATTTTGTCAACCTTGGCGGAAACGAGATTGATCGTCTTCTGCCGGGTGTGCTCCGCAAATACCTCCGCGTAATCCGCGCCTGTTGAGAGTGCCCTGACAAGTGCCTCTCTGATAATCTTCTGGGATAACATAAAAAACCTCCTTTAAAATAAAGCGCCCCACGGCGGCATCTCTGCCGCCCTGAAGCGCCTTTACCTGCCTTTACTGCTGTGCAACATCCTTCATAGAAAAACTGATTCTGCCCATCTTGTCCTTTCCAAGGCATACAACAGTAACTACATCACCCAATGTCAGCACATCCTCAACTCTGTTGATCCTCTCCTTTGCAATCTTGGAAATGTGAACCATTCCCTCCTTGCCGGGCGCAAATTCAATAAACGCGCCAAACTCCTTTATGCTGACAACCTTTCCCTTGAAAATCTGGCCTTCAGCGAAGTCGGTTACGATCATCTTCACCATCTCCGCTGCCTTGTCCATCATTTCCTTATCGGTTCCGCAGATAGATACCTGTCCGTCATCCGTGATGTCAATCTTTACGCCGGTACGAGCAATGATCTCATTGATCGTCTTGCCTCTCTGCCCGACCACATCACCGATCTTCTCAGGGTCGATCTGGAGGGAGATGATCTTGGGAGCATAAGGTCCAACCTCAGGTCTGGGAGCGGAAATCGCAGGCTTCATGCAGTTGTCCATAATGAACAGCCTTGCCTCACGGCATCTTGCGATAGCTCCCTCAACAATAGGTCTTGTCAGACCATGAATCTTTATATCCATCTGGATGGCTGTGATGCCCTCTGTGGTGCCGGTCACCTTGAAATCCATGTCGCCGAAGAAATCCTCAAGTCCCTGAATATCGGTGAGCAGTACGAAATCGTCATCCGTCTCACCTGTCACCAGTCCGCAGGAAATACCGGCCACCATCTTCTTAATGGGAACGCCTGCTGCCATCAGAGACATGCAGGAAGCACAAGTGGAAGCCATGGAGGTGGAACCGTTGGACTCAAAAGTCTCTGACACGGTACGGATTGCATAGGGGAACTCCTCCTCGCTGGGCAGCACGGGAATCAGTGCTCTCTCTGCCAGCGCTCCATGCCCGATCTCACGTCTTCCGGGTCCTCTGGAAGGCTTTGTCTCACCCACAGAGTAGGAAGGGAAATTGTAGTGGTGCATGTATCTCTTGCTGACCTCATTCTCATCCAACCCGTCCAGCTTCTGCTGCTCGGAGAGAGGCGCCAGTGTACACACATTGCATATCTGAGTCTGCCCACGGGTAAACATAGCGGAACCGTGTACTCTGGGAATGATATCAACTTCTGCTGCCAGAGGACGAATCTGGGTGATCTCACGGCCGTCAGGACGCTTGTGATCCTTCAGGATCATCTTGCGGACGGTCTTTTTCTCATACTGGTATACAGCTTCACCCAAGATAGCAAGCCACTCCTCATTTTCAGCGAAAGCCTCCTCCAGCTTCGCAGTGATATTGCGGATGTTCTCCTCACGGGTCTGCTTGTCATCGGTAAATACGGCTACCTCCATCTCCGCAGGGGTAACCAGCTTATACATCTCGTCGAACATCTCCTGAGGTATAGCGCAGCTGGTATACTCATGCTTTGCCTTGCCGCACTCTGCCACAATCCTGTCGATAAATGCAATGATGGTCTGGTTGATCTCGTGAGCCTTATATATTGCCTCAAGCATCTTTGCCTCAGGCACCTCGTTTGCTCCAGCCTCAATCATGATAACCTTTTCCCTGGTGGACGCAACAGTCAGGTTCAGGTCACCTTTCTTCCACTGCTCCTGGGAAGGGTTGACGATAAGCTCACCGTCGATCATACCCATCTGCGTCATGGCACAAGGCCCGTCAAAGGGAATATCTGAAATACAGGTGGCGATGGCAGCGCCGATCATGGCCACCAATTCAGGGCGGCACTCAGGGTCAACACTCATCACCATGTTGTTCAGTGTAACGTCATTTCTGTAGTCCTTGGGGAAAAGGGGACGCATGGGCCTGTCAATAACACGGCTGGTCAGTATTGCATTCTCACTGGCCTTGCCCTCACGCTTGTTAAATCCGCCGGGAATCTTTCCCACCGAGTACATCTTTTCTTCGTACTCTACACTCAGGGGGAAGAAGTCAATCCCATCTCTGGGCTTTTCGGATGCGGTTGCAGTACAAAGCACCACCGTATCGCCATAGTGCATAAACGCACAGCCGTTTGCCTGCTTGCCCACACGATCAATATCAACCTTCAGGGTACGCCCGGCAAGCTCCAATTCATAGCTCTTATACATAAAATCCTCCATTCCGCCGCACAAGCGGCATAAATCTTAATCTATTTGTAATGGAACAGAAGACACCGAAACTACTGAAAAAAACATGGCATCCATATCCTTTTCAGCGGTCTCGGGGCTTTCTTCTGCTCCGGATTACCGTCTCCATGCGGGATCGGTTCATCCGAAAAACTCCCCCGAAAGAAGCTCCTCAGATGTCCCTCTCATACACGGCAAGCGGAAGCGCCTTAAAATAAAAGCACTTCCGCCTTTTCTTTACTCACATTATTTTCTCAGACCCAGTCTCTCAATCAGGGAACGATATCTCTCGATATCCTTCTTCTTAAGATATTCAAGCAAGCCGCGTCTCTGACCTACCATCTTCAGCATACCGCGGCGGGAGTGATGGTCCTTGGGATTCTCCTTCAGATGCTCTGTAAGCTCCTGAATCCTTGCAGTCAGGACTGCCACCTGTACTTCCGGTGAACCGGTGTCGCCGGGGGTTCTTGCATACTCATTCATGATTGCGGTCTTTTTTTCCTTAGAAATCATTTCTCTTTTCCTCCATAAAAATTGTATTCTGCTTCGTATGAAACGCCTGACACTAAGCATCGGTCGGAGTGTCCGAACGCTGGGCATCGGCTAAACCATACTGCTATATATTACCACAAGCGGGAGGAAAAGTAAACATGCAATTTCTAATCCTGTATTCTCTCTATCTTTCTTCAAATGTTGCGCATGCTGTTCCCTGACAGTCACAGGCGCCGCAGCCCTTGATATCCACATGCCCTGCAGTACACTTATAATCTGAATTATAAGTACACTTCGTCGCTTCACAGTCAATGCTGATGGTCTTGGTGGGATGGCATGTGGAATTCTTAAAGGAATCCCTTCCCTCCCGCTTCTGCGAAAAGCTTTCGCAGCATGTTTCGTCGCAGCAGTCGGCGCGTTTCCCGCCCACCAGAATGTCTCCCTTGCTGCACAGATGCTCCTCATTGTAGGTACAATTTTCCACCGAACACTTTAAATCCGCCATGATTTCCTCCTTACTATGCGCATTTTTGTAACTGTTCAGGGCCCGTTCGCGAAGCCGTCTCCGCATGGCCCTGAATCATTACAAGTATTTGCATTTTTCGGAAGAAATATTCACTGTACCATCTCCCGGCGGATCTCTTTGGTGCGTATCTCTCTGCATATCTGCTCGGTAAAGGCATCCAGGGACTTTTGTCCCTCATCTCCCAGAAATCGGCTTCTCACAGACACAACACCGTCTTCCTCCTCCTTCTGACCGACTACCAGCATGTAGGGAATCTTATCAAGCCTGGCCTCCCGAATCTTATAGCCAATCTTCTCTGAGCGCTCGTCAACCGTCACAAGCACGCCGCTCTTCTTCAGCGATGCTGCCACTTTCCCCGCATAGTCGGAAAACTTTTCGGAAATGGGCAGGACACGCACCTGCTCAGGACACAGCCAGGTAGGGAACTTGCCCTCATACTTTTCAGTCAGCCAGGCCAGGGTTCTCTCATAGCAGCCCATGGATGTCCTGTGAATAATATAGGGTCGCACTTTGTCACCGTTCTGGTCTATATAGTACATGTCGAACTGCTCAGCCAGCAGAGCATCCCACTGAATGGTGATCATGGTGTCTTCCTTGCCGTACACATTTTTTGCATTGATATCAACCTTGGGTCCGTAGAAGGCCGCCTCGCCGACATCCTCCTGAAAAGGGATTTCCAGCTCCTGCAGAATCCTCCGGATATGCCCCTGAGTCTCCTCCCACACCTGGGGCTCGCCGATATATTTTTCCTTGTTGTCAGGATCCCACTTGGACAGATGGTAGGTTACGTCCTCATTGACCCCCAGGGTCTCCAGACAGTATTTTGCCAGGGCGAGACAGCCCTTGAACTCCTCCACCATCTGATCCGGCCTCACGATCAGATGTCCCTCGGAGATAGTAAACTGGCGCACACGGGTCAGTCCGTGCATCTCACCGGAATCCTCATTTCTGAACAGAGTGGAAGTCTCGCTGTAACGGCATGGCAGATCACGGTAAGATTTCTGGCTTGCCTTGTACACATAGTACTGGAACGGACAGGTCATCGGCCGAAGAGCATACACTTCCCTGTCCTTCTCCTCATCTCCGAAAACGAACATCCCCTCTTTATAATGATCCCAGTGGCCGGAAATCTTATACAGATCGCTCTTTGCCATGAGAGGCGTTTTGGTGCGCATATAGCCCCACTCATTGTCCTCAAGGTCCTCAATCCACCTCTGCATGGTCTGGATGATCTTTGCCCCCTTCGGCATCAGCAGCGGCAGCCCCTGCCCGATGACATCCACCGTGGTAAACAGCTCCATCTCCCGCCCCAGCTTATTGTGGTCCCGGTTTTTGACATTTTCCCAGTAGGCAAGATACTCCTCCAGCTCTTCTTTCTTATTAAAAGCGGTGCCGTAGATACGCTGCAGCCGCGCCTTATTCGAATCTCCCCTCCAATAGGACATGGACGAAGATGTCAGCTTAAAGGCTTTGATACCCTTTGTGCTCATAAGATGCGGGCCTGCACACAGATCCACAAAATCTCCCTGGCTGTAGAAAGAAATCTCCGCCTCCGGCGGCAGATCCTGAATCAGCTCCACCTTATAAGGTTCACCCTTTTCCTCCATAAACCTGATCGCCTCATCCCGGGGAAGGGTAAACTTTTCCAGCTTCGCCCCCTGCTTGATGATCTTTTTCATCTCCGCCTCCAGGGCATCCAGATCCTCTCTGGAAAAAGGGGCATGATCGAAATCGTAATAAAATCCGGTATCAATGCTGGGCCCGATGGTCAGCTTTGCATCGGGGAACAGATTTTTCACTGCCTCCGCCAGCACATGAGACGCCGTGTGCCGGATGGTCGCCAGCCCTTCTTCATCACTTGCCGTGCAGATCTGCAGCTCACAGTCTCCCTCCGGTACAGTCCTCAAATCCACAACTTCTCCGTTCACCCTGGCACAGCATGCTGCCCTTGCAAGACCTTCGCTGATGTCAAGCGCAATGTCATAAACACTTTTTGCCTCCGCATACTCCTTCACGGAGCCGTCCTTCAATGTAATCTTCATTTTAATCCCTCCCTGCCCGCTCCGGCGGGCCTCAACTCAATGTGTTTTTTCTCCTTCATCCCCGGCATCCTCAGTACTGCCGTCGCCGTTGCCGCTGTTATTGCCGTTATCATTGCCGTTATTATTTCCGTTATTATTGCCGTTATTGCTCGCGATAGACACTCCGTGGGTCCAGGGTGCTTTCTTAAGTCCATACACTATGCCCGCCAGCAGGCATGCGGAACACGCAAGCCACAAGGTTGCCTTCGGAAGGGTAACATCTCCTTTAAACCATTTTTCACTCAGCTTTGTCCATTTTTCTGCCCATTTTTCTTTCATTCTTTCAGCATCTCCTTTCATTACAATACAATGCAAACAATGCAAAAATCCCCTGCAATATTCCTATTGCAAGGGACGTATCATTTTCACGAACGCGGTTCCACCCTTGTTGCAAACAGCCGCGGGCCACATCGGCCGCAGGTATTTTGCCACCTTCATTTGCTCGTAACGGGAGCATCCGTGCCGTATTAAGGCCGCTCCGAGATGGTCTTCAGATACGCTCCTGCCGAACCGCTTTCAGCTCCGTCCCAAACCCGGACAGGCGGCTCTCTCTGGGGCTTTCCCGTATCCTACTGTTCTCTTCTACGCTTTTACATATCATAATACTTTTTTTACGTAATGTAAAGCTTTTTTTGAAGCCGGTTCATGGCTGTTCCGCTGCCTTTTCAATATAAGCTTCCACCTCATCACGATTCAGATCCAACGCAACCGCCAGCTCACCATACAGACTTTCTTCGGCCATGTGAAAATACTTTGCATCCACAGCTGTCACCTTCCGCCCCGCCTGCAGACGTTCCTGTTTCCGCCGCCATATGGTTTTGAGAATCCTGACCCACTCCTCGCAGTTTCCGCTCTTCAGGCACTCCCGGTATATCTGCTCCGATAATTTTTCGTTCGTAATTGCCAGCAGCGGAACGTCACGGATCGCATCAATCAGCTTCTGCGCTTCCTCGCGCTTAATCACAGGTCTCATGGCCTCCTTCGGCGAATCCACCGGTACATACACCGTGCTTCCCATCTGATATATCGGCTTCAGAATATAGTATTCCCGTTCCTTATCTACGCCCGCAATGTCAAGAGTGGTAATCTTCTCCACCACGCAGACTCCTTTATTTCCACACACCACATACTCGCCTACTTCAAACACAAAAGCTCTCCTTTCCTAAATTATGCTTATGATAAAGTTATATCCTTATTTTAACAGATTAATCCTAAAAATGTCAGTTAATTTTTTTAATTCTTTTTTATTTTGTAAAAAATGCGCACAAAAAACAGGCGGCATATTGTGCATTATGCCGCCCGGTTTCCCTCTTTTTACTATAACCGTATCGCAGTGCAGTTTTGACACTAAGCCGTAAAGTCAAAGTTTCTGCCGCTGGGTCCATAGCCGTCCTCGCGGACGGTACTCCAATCCACCTTGCCGATCTTATCCTGCAGATCCTTCACGGAATCCGCAAACACAGTGGTACGCTTTGCTCCTTCGCGGATAAAGCTTCCGTCCGTAAGCCGCTCTTCCTTTTTCTCTTTCTCTGCCTTTGCAGCCTCTTCCTTCTTTGCGGCGCGCTGCTTCTCGATGCGCTCCTTCTGCTTTTCAGAGCTCTTCTCCAGCTCCGCAAAGTATGAAACCTTGCCGTCATCTCCGATTGCCACGCCGACGCGCTTTACATCCGCTCCTTTTTCACCCAGCTGGCTCTTCATATCCTGCAGTTTTGACACTGCATCGTCCAACGTCTGAAGATTCTTCTTTTTGTAATCCTCGTCCGCCGCCATTTTCTCCAGTTCTTCCGGTGTCAGGAGAACGCTGTATGTGCTGGTACCTCTGGAGAGATATTCAGCCGCCTCTTCCTCGGTATTGTAATTGGCAACCATGAAATCCGTATTGCCGTAGGTATTGTGCAGTTCCTTCAACAGATTTTTCGCCGCACTGCTCAGCTCAACCTTGCTGTTATTGTTTTTTGCAGCCTCCGTTTGTTTTGTGTCAGCCGTTCTGGATGTGTTTGCCGTAGTCTTGCTCTGCCCGTAGATGTTGCTCTGATAAGCGCCGTAACTTCCGATTTTCTCCATTTTTTTGCCCTCCATAGCATCTTTCGGCGTGAAAACGCCGGTAAATCCGTTTACATTCTGAGCCTATAGACTCTCTGGAATATATTTCGGAGAAAAATATGGAAATCTTAACCCCTCACTGCAATTTTCCTGTCAGATTTTTTATTCAGAAAGTTCTTCCTGAAAAGGCTTGCAGTCCTTGATAGCGTTGTGCAGTCCTGCAAACAGCTCTTCATACCTGGCGCCGCTTTGCACATCCGCCACCGCCGCGTAGAGGGACAGCGGAATCTCTCTTCCATCACAGTCATAAGTCTGACCGTTCATGGCCTTAATCTTCTCCGCAAGCTGCTCCGCGTAATCTCTGTCGCTGCTGGCCGTCAGAATGCAAAATTCATCCCCGCCGATGCGAAATACCACATCATTCTCGCCGGAAGCGGCGGTCAGTCGGCGCATCTGCTCCAGAATCGCCAGATCACCGGCCTTTCTGGATATGTCATTGATGCGCATCATATGCTTGATGTCACTACATAAAAACAGGCAATCCTTTCTCTCCTGAAACAAATCGTACAATTCACTGATGTCTACATGTCTTCTCTGCATAATATACTCGTCTCCATTCTCCGGAGGTGCACTAAACCTCGGAAACAACTCAGTGTATTTCGCTCTGCGAAATTCTGAGGGTCTACAGTTCCAAATCTGTTCAAATGCACGTGCAAAGGATTCGTGTGTGCTGTAACCGTATTTCAACGCCACCTCCAGTATGGAGGTATCACGTCCACCTGACAGTTCCCGGGCTGCCAGCATCATTCTCCGCCGCACGATATAATCATGAACGGAAATGTTGTTCACACAGCGAAACATTTTTTCCAGAGTGGATTTGGAGCAAAAACATGCCGCGGCCACATCCTCGGTTCGGATGTCATCCTTTAAGTGACTTTCGATATATTCCAGCGATGCCACCAACAGCTTAATGTTCTGCATATCAATCTCCATCTCCTTCGGTACCGTAAGACCATTGTACCAGAGACCATTACAGATTACTTGACATTTTGAGTAAATTATGAATGGCATGGCTGAACTCAGTATTTCGCATCTTCTATCTTCCGCACGGAATCCTCCCACACCACATCCCGCAGCTTACTGAGATATTCTGAAAACTCGCACTCCTTAGTTCCGTAAGTCATTTGCAGTTCATGCTCCAGCGGAAGCCAGGTGGAAATGTCCGCCTCATTGTGCTGAATCAGTGCCTCCAGCTTGTCCAGAGCCTTGTACAGCTTTGCCTCCACGGTCTGCTGCGACCCCATCTCCTGAAACAGCTGCTCCACAGCCTGACGGTGAGGCATGGGGAGCTGTTCCAGCAGCCATGCCACTGCTTCGTCCTCCACCGCTTCATCTCTGCCCGTCTTCTCAAAGCAGGGAATATCTCCGGTGACAGCTTCTCCCATATCGTGGAACAGACACATCTGAATGACCCTGTCTATATTGACTTCCGGAAATTCATCTCTGATCAGATATGCCATCAGCGCCAGCCGCCAGCTGTGCTCCGCCACACTCTCATGCCGTCCTGATGAGGTATAGGAGTGCCGCGTATTGCACTTCAGTTTCTCCGCTATGTTCAAAAAATTAAGGTATGCCTGTATGTCCATAAATATCCTCCCTGTCCGCCGCACAAAAAAGTGTGCATTCGCGGTAATAAAAAGGGGCGGTCACGCCCCTTTTGTTGTTCTACCAGATTCCGTTTTCCAAAGCATTAGGGGTTATGATCACAACCCCATCCCGGCTGCTTTTGACTACACCTGCTTCAGTTTTTCCCTTTACTCCGGCTTTTCCCTTTTCCTCTCCTGCCTTGATACGGGCCGCTGCATCCGCCGCTTTGGAAGGCCCTTTTACATTCGGGATCCCGGAAGCCGCTTTCTGCACCTTTTTCTCCTGCTTTTTAAGCTCTGCCTTCTTTTTCTCCGTATCTGCGCCCCGGAGTTCATCCTGCCTGATTTCTCCCTTCAGGATTGCGATGCCGCCTTCCATCCTGGCTATGACCGACTCACGGCGTTTCGTCTGCTCTCTCAAAGAATCTCCCTTAACGATGGACTGCGCATCCTTCTGAGGTATTCCGATATCCTTCAATTTCTCATTTTTTTCGTTCTCAGCGCCCCTGGCATCCTCTGCGTCCTTTTCCGCAGCCTGTACCCCTGCGCCTGCATTTTCCTTTTCCGTGCCTTTGATATCTATATTTTTCTTTTCCGCCTCGGAGCCGTCTGCCTTTACTTTTTCCGCATTGACCATATCCGCATTGCCTTTGACTTTTTCCGTCTCAGACACGCCGCCGTCTGCAGCCCGCACCTCTCCCGTCAGAGCCTCTTTCTTCTGCTCCCTGCTGACTTCTTCCTGGCGCTGTCTCAACTTGGCATTCAGACTGCTCAGTTCCTGCTGAAGTTCCTGCTTCTTTTTCGTCTTCTCCTCGACAGACATTTCCTGCTTTGAAGAAAGCCCCTGTTTCTGCCTCTCCACAGTTGAAATTTCATTTTGGATATTCTTGCTGACGTAATCCACGCGCCGGGCTGCCGATCCCTGCCAGCCAGCCATGCTGTCCATCGCCTTTACACCGCCAATTGCCATACTTTCATCTCCCTTTCTGTTGAAGAATGTACTGCAATAAAATTTCATTCTGACATCTTTGATACTTTATATTATACACAGAACGGAGCCAAAGAGCAATCCTTTTTCTTCCCGACATTTACATTAGCCTCATTAATCCAATTTGTTCAAAAATTCCTGTGAGATAACCTCTTCAATGGATTCCAGACTTTCTGCATATTCACTGTATTCGTTTGCTCCATAAGGCGATTTAGACACAATAACCAAATTCATTCCATCTGTATACCATTCAACAAACGGATGTTCATTCGAAGTCTCTGTTAACGCATCCATGAGCAGATTTCCCCGCTCACCTTTATACTCCTCACTGATCAAGTCACTGCCCGCAGTTCCATCCCAAAGCGTTATATTTTGAAACCGGTCTTCCAATAACCAGGAATACAACTGCTCCATGTCGGTAACAACATTACTTAGCTTAATCACTTCCTCTGCCTGTAAGTCTATAGTCGATGCCATAACTGCACCGTCAAGCCCTTTCACCATACACCCGTCCATACCCTCATACAGGATACTGATGATATTGTTATTCACAAACTTTACATCATAATCCAGAAATACACATGTGATATAGCCATCATCTATCCATTCATCGGGAATGTCTCTTTCCTGCGGAATTAATCTTTTCGCTTCAACTTCAATCAACTGATTGATCCGCTCCTCTTTTTCCACATCCTCCATACCCTTCAATTCCGGATAATATATTTCTATATCAAATCCGTTTTCCTGTTGTTTATAGCTCTTTTCCATGATAGTCAGGCAATCATCTAATGTCCGATATCCCTTTGAATTTCTCCATTCTTCCAGCGAGTAATATTCATCATCAACTAAATCATACCACAGTATTTCATCCATCTGTTCGCTAACATAAAACCACTCCCAATTAACTCTGTGATCATCCCATTGCTCCCCTACATATACCGGATAGAATCTCCGGTCTCCTATTTTCAGCAATGAAAAATCAGACTCAACGATCAAATGCGCTTCACCACTACTTTGTTTTTCAATATATTGCTTATAGTCGATCAGTTCCGGGACAGATGTCTCCAAATACTCTTCTATCTGATTTTCTGACTGATTTTCTGACAGATTTTCCGACTTTGCTTCCGTGTGGAATTCATCTTTATTCTGTTCACCACATGCACTCAAAAGCAGCATACTGCCAAGACACACATAAACCAGCTTCCGCCTTATTCTATCAATAAACATACATATCTTAAACTTTTTCATGCCGGTCCTCCTGACAATTTCTAATATAGCATAAGAATGCATAATTATTGCAATATGTTTGGAAATTAAATTGAGTATCAAAAAAGAATATAACATAGATTTAAAAGAAATTACAATCTGATTTTGTCACAGGTATTCTCTATATTCTGCAGTCTCGGCAAAATATCATTCTCCTGAGTAAGCTCTATCTTTTTTAACCTGTCATTAACAGGCTTTAACTTTTTATCACCGCATATCACAACCCGGAGAGCAAAGTCAATTAATATTCACCGCTTTGGGAAAGGGTGCTGCACGCGCCCTGTTCCAGCCCGGCGGCGCGCAGCCGCCTCTCAATTTCCAGCATACGTTCGTCCGCCCTGTGCCATACCTTCCTCAGTGGCCAGGGCAGTCCGTCGATATACTCGGCCTGTCTCTCGTCCAGCGCCCCAAGCACCTTCTTGTATTTCTCCCCGTCCCTGTACCGCAGCAGTCCAAACTCACAGACCAGATAAGCCCCTGCTGTCTCCGGCTGCGGATTTGTTTCCACTATACGCCGGAAACTGGCCTTGCCGTAGCTGTCATACTCCCGGATATAATTCACCTTTTCCTTCGGTGCCTGCCGCCAGGGCTCCTCCAAAAGGATTACTCCCGTATCCACCAGCCGTTTCCAAACTCCCTCCTGTATCCGTGCAACGGGTGTAGGAAAATCCAGCTGTTCCTGAATCTGTTTTACCGTATACCCCAAATCCGTCAGATGGCGGATAGCGCCCCCGCTCGCCACATCAAATGTAAAATCCGACAGAGCCTGCCGAAAATCCTCTTTTCCCATGGGCACAATATCCTTTCAAACCGATTAATTTTCAAAATGCATTCAATCATATTCGATACAAAGTATAGTCCTGCATCTCCCGTATGAAGCCGCATGCTTCCATGATCTTTGCCGCCTCCGGAGGATATTCCTTCACCACGATCCGTTTTTTGCCCGGAAAGATTCTTCCCCGACGGAATTCCTCTGTAAATTGTTTTAATACATCCTCCGGCCCGCCTTCCTGCCCCTCCTGTTCAAAGACCCGCAACGTCCTGCCCTGCCGCTCAAACAGAGCCACGGGCACACCGCCCCGGAAGCACACCGCCGTCCCCGGCACATTGACAAACGCCTTTCCCTGCTCATGGGAAAGCAGCTTCCCCCAGGGCTGTGCAGGGTCTGCAGCATTGAGCCAGAGCATATCCACCGCCGGATGCCGGAGGGCTGCAGTCACACTCTCAAAATCCCTGCTGCGGATAAACTGGGCTCCCGAAAGCCCTTTTACAAAATATCCACGTCTCACCTGTCCTGTGTATTCCTGAACCCGCAGGAGAGCAAGGGCCTCCTGCCAGGGTAAATGACAGGCTGCCGCTGTCTCACGGCACAGGACAAAATACCTGTCAAAACAGCAATCCATCTGCTCCTGCACAGACAATGTCCGCAAAGGGCGCACCAAATCCCAGCGCCCTGCCTGCAGCGTCTTCACTCTTGCTCCTATCCGCTGCCTCACCGGCACCTTTTTCACTTTCTCCCGGTTCAGCCACTGGCGCACCGGCACAAAGCTGTCCGCCCTAACTACGCCCTTTTCCATCAGGGAGAGCAGGGTATCCAGGGGAGACTCTCCGGAAAGCACGCCCCCAAGACTCTGGGCAAAGCTGGCTCCCCTCTTTTCCAGCGCCTCCACCACCAGTTTCTCCTTTTCCGACAGAAGCTCCCAGGGCACTTGCGGAACACTGTCCCAGTCCACCTGTTCCGCAGAGTCAAATCTTAGTCCCCCGTCCTGCTCCATATGCCAGAAATATTCTCCTGTGGCCAGAAATCCGTCCAGTAACGTCTCCCTGTAATTCTTCACCCTGGCCGGCAGTGCAATCTCTTCCCACATACCGGCGGGAAGCTCCGCTCCCGCCAGGGACACAATTGCCATCTTAAGGCATTCCTCCGGAGGCGCCGCCCGCCGTATACGGGAAAAAATAAGGGCGGCATAGGCTGCAGGCGTACAGGTTGCAATTTCCTCCCTGCGATTCTTCAGGGTTTTCGCCCTTGCCCGCTGATAAACTTTCGCATGGTAATACCGGACTTCCTTTCGGCCGTCCTCCGGCTCCCCCAAAACTGCGGTCTCCTCCCCGACTGCGTTTTCCTCTCGGTCCACGGTTTCCTCCCCGGCTGTGGTTTCCGGCCCGGTCGCGTTTTCCAGCCGTGATACCGCTTCCTCTCTTTTGCAGAGCTCCTTCAACACCCGCTCTGCAGCTTCCTCGCTCAACCCGTAACGTCTGGCTGTCTGCAGAGCACTGGCTCCGCCCCGATAGCGCAGCATCCTGCGTACAATGGGGATAGCGGCAGCCATCTGCCCCTCCTGAGGTTCCTCACCATCAAAAGTCCCCAGCATGACCATGTACTCTTCCTGCTGCTCCGCGGCAATCCACAGCCCCTGCTCCAGGTATACAGCCCGTCCCTCCGCGGACAGCTCTTCCAGCCACTCCACCGGTACATCCAGCTCTCCGGCGGCCAGATCCCCCTCTGCCATCAGAAGAGAATGCAGCTGCTGCCGGTCCTCCGGCAGCCTTTCCCTAGCCTGCACCTGATTCAATTCCGCCGCTCCCGGCTGCAGTAATTCCTTCTCTCCCTTCAGGGCCTTCTCCACCGCCCTGTGGATCCCCTGGGGTGTGGGCGAGTAATCGTACATGACAGCCGCCTCCTGGCTCCACTGCAAGGGCAGTGACATAGGTGACGGCGTATCCGTGTAGATCTCCCGCACCAGAATTTCTCCCGACCGAATCCGCAGAAGCAGTTCCCTTACACCCTCCGCGTCCCAGAGCTGCCGCATGCACTCCTGCCTGGTCTCCCGAATCAGGGGATGATCCTGTTCGCTCACAACCTGATTCAGCATTTCCGCACTCCGCAGCCGCTGCATCCACAGGGGATGCCTTCCGCTGCCCTTCACTCCCATCATCAGTGCCCTGCCGCAGTTGTAGCGGAATGCCATGTTAAAGAGGGATGTGGCCGGAAGCATGGCGGACAGGACAGGCAGAACGGTTTCCGGATTCAGCCTGCCTAGCAGTCCCTCCGGCAGAGGCTTGTCCCCGTAAGCATAGAGCAGAAGCCCGTCCTCCTCATCCACACTGCCCACATCCAGTCCCGTCTCCTCTCTGGCAGCCTGTGCCGCCAGCAGCGCCAGGGGTCCGTTGATGCGTCTCCCGAAGACAGAGTGAATCATCATCTGAGTGTTGCCTGACTGATCTCTGAAATGCTCCACCAGGATGGTCCTGTCGTCCGGCAGACCGCCCGTAGCAGCCATCTGTCTGCGCAGATACCCGGCGGCAAGCAGGGATGCAGCCTCGTCCAGCCCAAGATTTCTCAAAGCCTCCTCCAGCCTTCCGGCTTCCTCCGCCTCCTGAAGTTCACGGAAAATCTTTCCGAAGAGCATGCCTGTCTCTTTTCCCCTGCCCTTCAGTTCCCCCTTCCAGAAGGGAATCCTGGCCCCTTCCACCGGCGCCTGGGTCACCGTCACCGTGTCCCTGCCGATATTGGTAACCTTCCACGCAAAAGCTCCCAGGAGAAAGCGGTCCCCCAGGCGCGTCTCATAGACGAACTCCTCGTCCGCCTCCCCTACCTTTACACCTTCTTCCGTCCGCACGGCATAGAGTCCCTTATCCGGGATGGTTCCTCCGCCGGAGACCGCAAGCATTCTGCTGTAACCGTCCCCTTCCACCCTTTCATGTATCCTGTCATACAGAACTCTGGGCCGAACCGGCACATCACGCCTGTGCTCATAGTCTCCCGCCAGCATGGCAAGCAGAGCCTTAACATCCTCCTTCGTCACACGGCGGAAGGGCCAGGCTCTCGGCAGTATCTCCAGTACCTCATCCACCTCGTAGCTCTTGAATGCCGCCATGGACACAAGATGCTGGGCAAGCACATCCAGACACCCCTCCGGTGGATTTATCTGCTCTACCCGGGCCTCTCTGGCAAGTCTGACAGTCATACCGCACTGAACGCACTCCGCCGCCGTCCTGGGAAACAGATACATGACACTGGTACGGGAGGGATTGTGTCCCGCCCGGCCCAGTCTCTGCATGGTGCCGGAAATGGTTCTGGGACAGCCCACCTGCAGCACCTGATCAATTTCTCCCACGTCGATTCCCAGCTCCATGGATGAGGTGGCGCACAAAAGACGCAGCTTTCCCTCACGCAGGGACTGCTCCACCTCCTGCCGCTGCTCTTTGGACAGGCTTCCGTGGTGAACCCGCGCAAAGTCTTCCCCGCCCAGCAGATTCACATAATACGCCAGCTTTTCCGCATAGCGCCTGCCCTCCACAAATGCTATCACACTCCTGTTCCCCTGGCAGTACCGGTAAACCAATGCTGAAAGCTCCTGCCACACCGGATCCCTTTTAGGCTTGCTGCTGTCCACATAAGGACTCAAGACCTGCAGCTGCACCTTCTTTTCCATAGCCGGAACCACTACCGTCACCGCCTCCGGAGCAAGATACTCCGCCGCCTGGGACAGCGGGGCCAGGGTGGCGGACAGCCCTACGCGCTGCAGCTGTTTTCCGCACAGCGCGTCCAGCCGCGCCAGGGAAAGCATCAGGTGCGCCCCCCGCTTGGTGTCGATCAGAGCATGCAGCTCATCCACGATCACCGTGCGGGCGGTGGCAAGAACATTTCGCCCGCCCTTGCCCGTGAGCATCAGGTAAAGTGACTCCGGTGTGATGATCAGGACATGGGGCGGCTTCCTCACCATCTGCTGTCTCTCCCGCTGGGTGGTATCTCCCGTCCGCACGGCAACCGTGATCAGCTCCTCACCGCCGATTCCCGACAGGGGCTTGCGAAGATTTTCCCGGATATCCGAGGCCAGGGATTTCAATGGGGAAACATAAATGACCTGCAGCTCCTGTTTCAGGCTTCCCTTCTCCGCTTCGCTTTTAAGCCTGTCCAAAAAGACCAGAAAGGCGGAGAGAGTTTTTCCCGTTCCGGTAGGAGCCGACACCAGCACATGTCCTCCCGCTGCTATGGCAGGCCATGCCGCCTCCTGCACGGCCGTTGGCTCCCCCAGCGTCCCCCGGAACCATTCTGCGGTTTTTGCATCAAACATTTCCAGACAGCCCATAACTTACCTCTCAAATCTTCCTGCTTTTCCATAGTATAACACAAAATTGCCCTGAGCGGTTCAGGATTATGAAAACGCCACAGAAAACACGGTAAAACCATTGTTCTCTGTGGCGTTCTGTTTTTGTCTGTCATTCTCCTGCCTGTCAGGTATGCGCATTTGTGCTTTTCTCAATCAATACAATACCGCTTACCACCGCATCACGAAATTGTACAGGCCGCTCCGGATTGCCTGGTCATTGTGGTCCGCCCCCGGCACCTCATACCAGAGATGATCCACCTCGTTTCTCTCCATGATCTCATGGTAGGAGGCGGGGAAGGTTCCCACCACACTGTCCTTTGTGCCGCAGCAGATCATCAGCAGCTTCGGCAGATTGTCCGTGTTGGTCACCTTTAACTCTGACTCCTGAAGCTGTCCCTTATGGGTCATGGCCCAGTCCTTCGCCGGGGTCAGCCCGGGAGCCGGGGAGATTGCTCCGATACAGCTGAACAGATCCGGTCTGCTCACACCTATGAACAGAGTTTCCCTGCCGCCCATGGAGAACCCGAGGATCGCCCTGTCCTCCTTATCTGAGGACACGGAATATTGGGACTCTATAAAAGGAATCAGGTCATTCACCAGATCGTTTATAAAATTGTCATAGGGCGCCACAGCCTCGCTGTCAAAGGCCGGTTTCTGGTTAGGGTCGGAGGATGCATACATGTTCGGGAATACCACGATCATCTCCCTTGCTTTTCCCTCAGCCGTAAGATTGCCCAGAATTTCGGGAATCTTATTGTTTCCGTCATTGATAAGGCTGTACTCGTCTCCGAAGATGCCGTGGAGGAAATACAGCACGGAATACTCCTTGTCGGAACTGTAATCCGGCGGCAGGAGTATGTTGGCTCCACGGTCCAGCCCCGTAGTCTCCGAGTGATATGTAACATGCTCCACGGTTCCGTAGGTTCTGTCCTCCAGTCTCTTGCAGACATCCGCGGGACAGTCCGTTTCCGTCACCTCAGCCTGGCTGACTGACGCTTCAACAGTCGATGTTACCCCGCATCCCTCGCCCTCAAATCGCCAGGACTTCATCTCATAGCCGCTTCCGCTGAAGACGAAATACAGGTCATGCACCCCCGTGATCTCCATTTCCGGCGCAGCCCGGTATACCGAAAAGCCATCCTCACCGTCTCCGCCGGCCTCGCCCTGCAGGGACAGGTAAGCGATCACGTCTCCCCAGGGCGTATCCGCACTGACACGGACCACGCAGTCGGAGACATCGTTTCCGGCATCAGTCTTCAGCAGGCATTCCACTGTCTCCGGTGCCTTCTCCCCAAAATCCACGCCCTGTACCTTCATGTAATCCCCGCTGTCTATTCCTGTCAGAACCATGTCACCCGGATTCCCGGCCTGGAGAGGCGCTGTGTCCAGCCCGGCGTTCATAGCCATGTTCACGGCGCTGTTTTCACAGTAGGGATTCACGTTTTTAAGCTGTTCTCTCCCATTGGTTGTCTGCCGGATGATGCCGATGGTTCCGTCCTCACCCATAGTAAACTCATCAATATTGACACATCGATATCCGTGCTCTACCCCCATGGCCTTCTCCAGCGCTCTGGAGTGATAGGTGATATACCACCTGTCCTGAAAACTGAAAACGCAGTGGTGGTTGTTGCCGTAAAGTCCGCAGAGAGTGCCCGGATTTTCAAGAATCCTCTCCTTGAATACGAAAGGCCCCATGGGACTGTCGCTCTCCAGACATGCGATCTCGGCATTGTGAATGCCGTACTTTTCCGTTCCCTCACTGTCCACCTGCCAGTTGGTGCAGTAGGTATAATAATATTTATTTCCGGCCTTGTGGATGCCGGAATCCTCGAAGAGATAGGGAACGTCGATTACCCGGGGCTCCCCCTTGATGCTGATCATATCCTCTCCCAGCTCTACCACCCGCGCTGTCCCGGGGTCGGAGACCTTTCCCTCCGGCACACCGCCGCCGAAGTAGAGATAGGCCCTGCCATCGTCATCCACCAGCACTGCCGGGTCGAAGAGCCAGAGCACATCCGCACAGTTGGGCGTCTGCCTGGAGATCAGCGCTTTGCCGACAGGATCCGTAAAGGGCCCTGTGGGACTGTCAGACTCCAGCACGCCGATTCCGCCGCCATTGTCCGCAAAGTAAAGGAAGAACTTCGCCTTACCATCTATCTCCTTCCAGGCTGCGGCAGGCGCCCAGGAATTGTGGGCCCACTTCGCCGCGCCCCCTTCTCCCGCCACCTTAATGCTGCCGTGATCCGTAAAATTCATCATATCATCCGTGGAAACCACGTTGAGACTTTGAATCTGCCCATAGGAGTTCTCCTTCACCGCGCCCGCCGCATCATATTCAAAGGCGTCCGCCGTCATATAGAAATAAACTCTGTCCCCGTAGACCAGCGCATAGGGATCCGCCCCGAAGCGCTGCGTCATGACAGGATTTGTCTCCGAAAATTTTTTGTAAGCTTCTGAATATTTCATTCCTTTGAAGCATGCCGCCGGATCCGTATCCTGCGCATCTGCCGACTCTGTGGTCAAAGATGCTCCCGATTCCGGTGTCCCGGTCTCATCGGATTGGTCCTGCATGCTCTCAACCTCCGTTTCCTCTGATACTTGCAGCTGTCCCTGCTCATCCCCGCAGGAGGAGAGCAGGATACACGCCATCGTCAGCGCACACAGCCCGCGCTTCGTTTTCCCTTTGCCCGTCATATCGCAAATCTTTCCTTTCCCAGTGCTCCTTTTTCCAATTAATTGATAAACGGAACACTAAGCCATATACGAAAAGCTCCTGAAGCAGGCTGCCTGCTCCCTGCTGTCCCTGTCTGCCACCGCGTACATGCCCACGGTACAGCCCACGAAACCGCCCGCCACCTCGGTGGAAAGCCCCCGGATATCTATGTTGCCGCACAAAAGGCCGGTGCCGGAGATACTCTGTCCTGTACCTTCCACAATCCAGTCAGTCTCAAGCTCCACGAATGCGGTAAGCCCTTCCACCTTCAGTGTCAGCCTGACCTCGCCGGAGACATCGTCCGCCGTAAGACCTTCCGCATCCTGCCGGATCAGGTGTTTTCCCATAATCTGATCCTGACCCTCCCGGCAGAGGATGACCGCTGCCTCTAAGCCCTCATCTCCGCAGCCGATCTCCGCCCGCAGATGAAACTCATTGCTCTGTAACAGCGCAATGCCGGCACGCCTGCCATCCGTCAGATTCTCCGTCTGAAAGACGGCGGATGCCCGAAAGCTATGGTGCTGCTGTCTTACACAGACATAGGATGGACTGTCCTTCTCCTTTAAAGTAATGCTGCGGAAGGCCAGCTTCAGACCCTCTTTATCCAGAGCATACATATCTTCCCCCGGGTTGCGCAGGGTGAGGAACTCGTCCCCCAGCCTGCCCATGGCGGTAAAGTCATAGATGCGGCTGCTGCCGGGCACACAGTTGAACGACGTGTCAAAGGTCCCATCTTCCGCAGGATTCCACTCCGGCAGATCGATTTCCACCTCATCCGTGAGAATACCCACGCCGGGATTTACCACCGGCCAGCCGTTTTCCCAGACCACCTTTGCCAGGAAGGTCTCTCTGCCCATGGTGGTATAGCCTTCCAGCGGGCGCACCGCCAGCATCACCATATACCACTCCCCCCTGGGGGTCTCGATCATATCCGCATGGCCTGCGTATTTGACAGGATAAGCCTGGCCCAGATGCCTGTGCGTAAGGATAGGATTACAGAAATTGTTTTCATAAGGACCGTAAATCTCCCTGCTCCTGCACACAGTCACAGCATGCTCCGGGCCTGTCCCGCCCTCCGCATGCAAAATGTAGTAATAGCCGTCCTTTTTATAGAGATGGGGTCCCTCCGGCCAATGGACGCCCCGCATGGCGCCGTTCCAGACGTTATGTACCTCTCCCACCAGTTTCATCTGTCCGATGTCCAGCTCCTGAATCCAGATAAAGTAATCGCCGTCATACCTGCAGCCTTCAGGATTGGGATGGGTTCCGATATAATAGCACTTCCCGTCATCATCAAAAAACAGACTGGGGTCAATACCATCCGCTCCCTGCAGGTAATAGGGATCAGACCATGGACCCGCCGGGTCTTCAGCCGTCACGATATAGTTCCCTCCAAAGGACACATTTGTGCAGATGACGTAATAGGTGCCGTTGTGATAACGCATGGTGGGTGCGAACAGTCCCTGAGAATGCCCCGCATTCTTCAGAGGCAGCTGTTCCTGCCTGTGCATGGCGTTTCCGATCTGCTCCCAGTGCACCAGATCTCTGCTGTGCAGGATGGGCAGCCCGGGAAAATAGGCAAAAGTTGAATTGATCAGATAATAATCTCCTCCCACCGCACAGATGGAAGGATCCGGATAAAATCCCGGCATAATGGGGTTCTTTGCTACGACTGACATATTGCCGCCTCCTAATTCTTTTTCTCTGTAAAGGCATAAAACGCAGGCTTCACCTGATAATGCTCATCAAACAGCAAAGGACACTGAGGCAGATTTTCAGTACTGCCGCCGCCCACATTGGAACTGCTCTGAAGCCAGGAATAGTGATCCGCCGTCCCCCAGAAGGTAATGCTCGTAACACTGATATCTTCCGCCTCGTTCTCCGTCTGCATCACGTTGTACAGGAGCTTATAGCGGCCGTACTGCTTCTTGTATTCCGTTTCCTTCGCCTCATCGCTGCCGTCATAGCCTTCGCTGGCCTTCAGGTCAAGCTCCGAGAACTGCACATTCCCAACGATGCGCGCATACTGCCGGATAGCATAATCCACCTTGTCAAACGAGGGGGATTCCATACTGTAATGCCCCTGCATGCCCATAGCGGTTATCCGGGTGCCCACACCGGGTTCCCCCTCACGGGACTTGATCTCCGTCAAAAGCTCTTTGATATGCTCTATCTTGTTATCCATACACTCGTTATAGTCATTGTAGTACAGTTCAAGATCTGCAGGTGCATATTTATTGGCATAGATAAAGGCATTGATTATGAACTCGTTGCTCTGATAGACATGCCACCAGCTGGAGTTACTGCCGTGACGATCCTCCGAGAGGGACTCATTGGGATTCTCGCTGTCGGTGCGGTAGACATGGTCGCCATCGCTGCAGGCTTCGTTCACTACATCCCAGCCGTAGAACATACCCTTATATTTGCTGTCCTCGCCGGTGAAATGAGTCAGCATGGTGCGAATGTACCATTCCAGACGCTTGTTCATAGTCTCCTTGTCTGCATACTCCTTGTTCTTATCATAGTCCACATGAAAGAACCACTCAGGCGTCTGGGCATGCCACAACAGCACATGTCCCTTTACCATAATCTTGTCATCCGGATGCTCCGCATTCCAGTCATAAATCTTATCCAGCATCCTCTCCGCCCGGGAATAGTCCAGTTTCGGCACCACAATCGTCTCGCCGTTCAGTTCCGCTTCTTCCGTGCCGGGACAGCTTCCCACGCTGTAACCCACCATGGCATCCGGCTTCAGCTCATTTCCGAATGTGATGGCATTAAAGTGGGTAGTGATGATCTCCCACACCTTCTCATCGTTCAGCTCGCCTTCCGTAGCGGCACAGCCAATGCGGCAGCCCATGATATCCATTACCGCATCTTTTAAAACAGGTACTTCCTCCATTTCTCCCTCCTGACCGGAAGAGCTTTCCTCCGTTTCCGGTGTATCGGCCTCATCCGTTTCAGACTGATCTGTTTCAGTCTGATCTGTTTCAACCTGATCTGTGCCTGTCTGCACCGGACTCCCGCTGTCCTGTGTGTTATCTGCATCTTTGCCGCAGCCGGCAAGCAGGGATGACGCAAGCACCAGTGCAAAAGCTGCACCTGCAATTCTTTTCCGCATATTCTCACACCTCCGAGTCATTTTTATATAAAAATTATAACGGATTCATGGAAATAATTCCCCATAATTCTTGCTGTTCTCTTCTCATTTGTTGCTTTTTTTTCCTCATCTGTTGCTTTTTTTGATTTACAATTCAAACTGAAAATGCTACAATAAAGGTAGTTATGAAAGGAAGGCAGATTATGACAGCAAAAGATACTCTGCAAAACCGCCAGATTTACTACAGCGCAAATTCAGATACTGCTCAGGGCCGCATTCTTACAGGCACCGGGCAGGAGTTTGTCCAGTACCGTCAGAATACAGCTATGCGTATCTGGTATAATGATTTATACTCGGATTTCGATCCCCACTGGCACTCCGCCCTTGAGATCATCACTCCCGAGGAAAACTGGTATGACATTACAATTGACGGAACAACCTACCACTCCGTTCCGGGTGACATCATGATCATTCCCCCCGGGGAATTGCATGCCCTGAAAGCGCCGGAGACCGGCAGCCGTTTCATCTACCTGTTTGATCTGTCGGCTTTATCCAGACTCCACGGTTTTGCCAGCATCCAGCCCATCCTGTCTGCTCCCATACACCTCACCCGGGGCGCCTACCCCAGAATTTATGATGATGCCTATCAGCTCCTTGTGCAGGCACGGAACGAATATTTTACCCAGAATGAGTTTGCAGAGCTGACAATATATTCTCTTCTGCTCAGCTTCTTTGTCAAACTGGGGACTAACCATATGAACAATATTCCTCTCTTTTCCAACAGCAGGATACACAAGCAAAAGGAATATGCTGACAAGTTCAACACGGTCATGGACTACATCGACACCCATTACATGGAAAATCTGAACCTGAATGATATTGCCGACTCTATCGGTTTCAGCAAATATCATTTTTCCAGGCTGTTCAAGCAGTACACCAATTATACCTTCTGTACCTATATCTGCCATAGACGCATCAAAATAGCGGAAGAGCTCTTGGAACAGCCGGATTTATCCATCACCGAGGTTGCCCTGCAGGCGGGCTTTCCCAGCATTTCCACCTTCAATCGCCTGTTCAAGCAGACCAAGGGCTGCAGCCCCAGCGAATACAGAGAGAAAAATAAATCAGTGCTTCTATGACTCCGGACTGGATATCACAATCTTGCCGTCATGAAGTCCGATACTGACCTTGTTATCCTTCAGCTGCAGACTCTCCAGAAATTCAGCAGGGAGCTGCAGTCGTCCCGCACGATCCAGAATGGCATACTCATCCTGGGTATCCTCCTGTCTCCAATCGATAGAGCTCTCCTGAAGTCTGTCGGCATAGGCCTCCTTCAGCACTCTCTCGCTGCTGATCTTCCCGTCTCTGATGGCAACCACTCTCCTGACTTTCTTTGAGAGAGCCACATCATGAGTGACGATGAGAATTGTCTGTCCGTTTTTGTTCAGCTCGGTAAACACATCAAAAATATAGTTGGCAGTCTTCACGTCCACGCTTCCCGTAGGCTCATCCGCCAGCAGAAGCCTGGGAGAATTGGCCAGAGCGATGGCAATTGCGACCCTCTGCTGTTCGCCGCCGGAGAGCATGTTCATGCGGCTCCGCTTCTTGGCGCTCATACCTACCATCTCCAGAAGCTCCAGGGCTTTGCTCTTTTTCTTTCGCTGGCTGGAAATGCTCATGGGCAGCATGATGTTCTCCAGCACCGTCAGATAGGGAAGAAGATTCCGCCCGTTATTCTGCCACACAAACCCAACGGTATTGCGCTTATACAGTACCAGCTGTTTCTCCGTCATGGTAAACAGGTTGCTGCCCGCCACATAGAGAGAACCGGCGCTGGGTCGATCCAGTCCGCCAATCATATTCAGGAAGGTGGATTTTCCGCTTCCGCTGTTTCCGATGATGGCGGTAAGTTCTCCCTCCTCCACGGTAAGATCAAGCCCCTGGAGCGCCAGCACCTCCGTCTGCTTCGACTTATAGATTTTTACCAGGCTGTCCGCCTGTATCATTGTCTCCGGCATTATCTGTCTCCTTCCCACGCTTATCCGCCGCAGGCACGTTCCCTTATCATAGGTTCTCTCCGCCGTGAACCTGCTCACCCGACTCCAGTTCAATGATCATGTCCCCGGCGCCCATCAGCCCTACGTCATGGGTCGTCATGAGGACGGTGATCCCTTCCTTCCTTGTCATCTCCTGAAACAGCTTCGTAACCTGTGCCGCCATTGCGCTGTCCAACTCCGCGGTAGGCTCGTCCGCCAAAATCAGCTTGGGGCGATGAGCGATGGCTCTGGCAATGGCTACCCTCTGCTGCTCGCCGCCGGACATTTCCGCCGGCATATGACGCGCACGATTTCCAAGCCCTACCAGCTTTAAACATTCCTCCACCCGCTTATCCCGCTCCCGCCCGGCTTTGATGCCCGCCAACCGCATGGAAAACTCCACATTCTGGAAAGCGTTCATGGTGGGAATCAGGGAAACTGCCTGGAATACGAAGCCCATGTCCTTCCTTCTGAGATTTTCCCGCGCTTTGTCGGACATTTTGCCCACTGCCCTGCCGTCGATTAAAACTGTGCCGGAAGTGGGATGATCCAGCGCTCCGATAATGTTCATCAGGGTAGTCTTGCCGGAGCCGGAGCGGCCTTTTAAGATCGTCAGGGTGCTCCTCATGATTTTAACGTTTATATTCTTCAGCGCCTGGAACTCTCCCCCCGGAACGGAGAAAATACGGTTTACCCCGCTTACTTCAATCAAACAATCATTCGCCATTATTCTTCCCCTAACTTCAATGCCTTCGTTACATTCAACTTAAAGATCAGTATGATCAGCACCACCAGACAAAGAAACATCACTCCCGCTATCACACTGTATAGCCTGACCATATCCGATGCGTTGACTACCAGATTCATAGGAAGCACCTGATCCGTAGCTGCGTAGGCACGCTGCAGGATGGGCACGAACATGCCGGATGCCAGCTTTCCTATGCCGATGCCGGCAATTACCGAGAACACTCCTGAGAAAATCTGCTCATTCAGCAGCATATGGATCAACTCACCCTTGTGCATGCCGCAGGCTCTTAAAACGCCGAACATCATCTCTCTGGAGCGTATGGACATAATCCAGTAAATCAGATATCCCACGGCACAGAGCAGGATGGTGACGAGAAATCCCATGGTAAGTACGCCGTTGGTTCCCTGCAGCAGAGGATCCTCCATGGTCTTCTTCAGCTCCGCCGCTTTGTCCACATATTTCGTCAGGCGGATGCCGCTGTTCTGGAACCACGCATAAGCATCCGAGGAATCAGCGCTCTCCTTCAAATCAATCCACACCTGATAGGGCTTGACGCCGAATGTCTGCTTCATCGTATTATAGTGTGTCACCACCAGCATATTCTCCCGGGTTGTAACGGTTCCATCCGGATTCGTCTCCGTAACGAAAGGGGCGTATCCGGGCCAATAGCTGAAAAATCCTACAATCTTTCCCTCCGTGGAACGCCCGGGGCCCTTAACCGGGGTGCCGGTGTTCTCCAACGCATAAGTCAGCTTATCCCCCACCTGATATCCCAGCTTTGTCCGAAAATTATCGGATACCAGAACCCCTGTGGGATTTACCGCCAGATCATTTAAATACTCGTAATAATGCCTGCCGTTTAAGTCGTAATCCACCCATGTGACATTTCCGAAGTCCCTGGTATGAATCCCCATCACCGTCACATCCTGCCTGCCGTTTTCCTTTGTTTGGACATAAGCTGAGGTCTCAATCCGAACCCTGGCATAGTTTTCTGCAAAGTCCATGGCGGCATACTTGGAATAATCCGGCTCCGCATATTCCCCGGTAAAGGAGCCCGTGTCCACCACCGCATACCAGACCTCCTGCACCATAATGTCCGCCCCCTGCATATACGCCGCGTTGTTGTACGAATTCTGCAGGATAGTGCGGGCCACGGTGGCATGATACATTCCAAGAGAGATGGTGATGATCAGAAACAGCATGATGAACTGCTGCTTCCGACCGTTCTTTGTATTCTCCATAAAAGAAGCATAGCTGGCAGGCCTCCAGAAGCGTTTCCCCGCCATATAGATCAACTGTACCAGATACGGCTGGAGCCTTAAGAAAAGCAGACCCAGCCCCACGATAAACAGAGAGGAGCTTATGTAGAGCAGCGGATCAAGAGAATCGCCCTGAAGAACGCTCTCTCCCAGTACGGACCCATTCTTGTGAAAACTGTAATAACCGTACAGAGAAATGCCCAGCAGAATGAAGTCCAGGAAAATCTTCTCCCACCAGCTTTTCCTTTTCAGCGCCTTCTGCTGCTTCAGCTTCACAATAGTCACACGGCTGTGTTTCATCGCCGGAAGGGTCATAATAAATAAAGTGATCAGCATGGCGGCCGCAGCATAGATCCACACCTCCCTGGTAAAGGTCAGCGTCAGGCCTTTAAGGCTGTCAAACTCCAGAAAGCTTCTGGCTGCACCCAGAATACGGCTGAACACAGTCCCCAAGGGTATCCCCAGGGCGCCGCCGGCCAGCGTCAGAACCGCGCACTGATACAGATACAGCCTGAAAATCTGCGCCCCCGAACTGCCGCGGCTCTTGATCACCGAGATCTCATTTCTCTCCATCTCATACATCTGGCCGGAAATCATAAAGAGGAAAGCCCCCAGCATGATCAGTACGGGAATCTGCAGAATCATCAGCGTCACACGAATCCGCTCCTGCTTTTTTGCATACTCTCCCAGGATACTGCGGTATGCCGGCTTGTCCGCCGTACCGCTGTATGCTCCCCTCTCCGTGAGGTCATCCGTCGCCTGTATCAAATGCTCCACCTGGGTTGCCTTGATGTCCTCATAGTCAAACAGCGCGTAGTATCTGCAACTGACAGTATATTTGCCGGCCTTCTCACCGGTGAACATACTCCGAAACAATTCTCTGTCCATCAACACACTGCTGCTCAGATCCTCCGGCTTCACCTGCCAATAGTCGTCCCTTTCTGAGACGGCGTCAAATACGCCCTTGACATAAAGCCGGATTTCCTTTCCCTCTGCGTCCCTGAGGTCGTTAAAAACCAGGGTCTCTCCCACCAGAAGCTTCATGCTCACCATGGCCGACTGGGTCATCACCACCTCGATGCAGCCGTCCTCCGTCATACCTGTCTCCGAATACATCTCTCCGCTGAGCATCTTTACATGCTCTCCCAGGCCGGAAAGGGAGCCCAGTCTCAGACTGATATTCTCCGCATCCTTTCTGTTCAAGGCGGAGTGGATGTTCGCGCCTGACAGGGTATAGTAGAAGATTGTCTCTTTCTCCGTAACGCCCAAATCGCCGTAGATTTTCCCCATCAGCCCCTCCATACGGGAAATGGTCTCCCCGCTGCGCTCCTTTTTGGATACGATGGAAAAGCTGTTCATGGCGGGCCACCTTCCCTCCTCCGCCACATAGCTGCGGAACTCATCCTGCAGCATCCTGTCATAAGCGGCTGTCTGATAAAGGGGAAAGCTGACTACGGTGGCAATCAACAAAATGCACCCCAGAAGCAGACACAGATTCATCCATTTTTTGTGCCACAATTTTTGCAACATTATTCTATGCATACTTCCATTCCTTCCGCCAGGCCTTCCGCCACCCAATAATTCTCACTGTCAGCTCCGCCTGCAACAAAGCTTTGGTACAGCACCGAACCATCCTTCTGCTTCAGTCTCACATAAGTCGCGCCGCCGAGAGAAATGACGGCTTTTCTTGGCACCAGAAGCACGTTGTCCATCTCTCTGGTGTTCACGCTGACACTGAAGAGATTCCGGCTCCACCAGCCGTCTTCGCCGGAAATGCTTCCCGCCATCTCGCCCGCATCCTCGGCGGAGACTCGGATCAGCGCATACCCGCTTCCAAAAAGTTCCTCGCTCACGGAGGCTTTGTTCAGCGTCACTACCATTCCCTGGGATGTCTTTTCGGATCCGTCAGCGCCGTGATAGGTTATTTCCGCCTGATTGCCATAGGTCAACACGCCGTTGGTGTCCTCCACCAGAATATAGTTAGACTCTTTTTTCGACAGCACCACCAGCCCCATATCCCTCGGAAGCAGGCTGCCCTCCTCCAGCGTCCGTCTCCAAAGTTCCATGGCCAAATCCGTGACAATGCCATCATAGGGCGCCTTAACCTCCCTGACGGCAAAATCCCGCTGCATCTCCTCAATCAGCTTCTCCAGATCCGCAATCGTTTCCTGACGCATCTCTATTTCCTTTTTGTTATCCTCCGGTTTCTTCTGGAGCTCCGCCAGACGTTCGCGCTCCCGCTGAAGCCTCTTCTCGCTGCGGGTAAACTCCGTCTCGTCCGCCTTCACCCACATTGTGAACAGCACGTCACCCTTCTTTACCGGCTGATTGATGTTCACCAACAGCTCTCCGAAATAGGCCGTTCCGTAAGTGACCGGATTGCCAATCCACTCCTGCCTGGGATATGCCAGATAGCCATTCTGAGAAAACTCATGGCTGATGCTGCCCTTCTGAAGGGTCAGTGTGCCCTTCACTGCCGGGTCGCCCTTTGCCGTAAGCACTTTATCCCCCTCGTTCACGCCGGAGAGGATCTCCACATAAGCGCCGTCCTGCATCCCCGTCCTGACAGGGGTATAAACCCTTTCGCCGTTCTCCAAAAGATAGACGAAGCTGCCGTCCGCCTCCGTTGTCACGGCTTCCTTCGACACCGTCAGCACATCCTTGCGCGACTGCTTTATGATCACAATGGCTGCATAGTCTCCCAGCTCCACATTCCCTGCATCCTCAGGAACCTTAAATGTGGTATAGGTGTCCTTGTCATTCTCCGGCGGCACATACTCAACGTCATAATCCACCCCATCAATCACAACATATACTCTCTCGGCTCCGGTGATGGTTTCCTTCGGGATATATTCACACCGAATCCTCTTTCGCTTCGGGTCCGCCACCGCCGCCACAGGCGCATTCGCAGGTATATACGTCCCGCTGTTCATCAGCTGCATATTGGCCGCCACGCCGCTTATCTTCGACAACACTGTGCTGTTGTCCCTGTCTTCCTTCAAACGCTTAAGCAGAGTCCGGTTGTACCCGGCGTCCAGCTGATAAAGCTCTGTCCTCTGCTTGATTGCTTCCTCCAGCTTCTGTCTGGAGATCAGTGCGTTTCGGAATTTACTCTCATAAAACTGGTTATCCGAATTCCATTTTTCGTATTCCCCGCTGTCCTCCGGCGGCTCTTCTTTAGCCCATCTCTCTACCGCGCCTCCCCAGAATTTTTCATCTCCCAGGAATTTTTCCAGTTCCTCTCCGGCTTCCTTAACATACTCTTCAAATTCTGTCTGATCTCCTGCAATCCTTTTCTCCAGCTCCTCAATCTGTTTCTCCATGTCATCCGTATTCGTGCGCAGCAGCGTCTGTCCCTTTTTCACCGTATCCCCCGGAAGGGCTGCGTACTCATTGAAGATCATGCCGCTTTCCAGCGCATACTCTTCCGTATAGGGACAGATCAGACCGCCGTAAACCTTGGCCGCATACAGATTTCTTCTGGCAACCGTCTCATAGCTCTCACCCACGCCCACGGGATCCAGCAGAACCACATCCTCCGGCAAAGCCACGGACGGCTCTGCACCGCAGCCCGCCGCAGACAAACCGGCCAAAAGAACGGAAAGCAGCGCTGCCGTCATTCTTTTATGTATCCCGCTTCTCACTTTCGGATCACCTTCTCCCCTTCTTCCAGGCCGCTCAGGATTTCCACCATGTCATCGCCGAACAATCCTGTCTCCACCCATCTGATCTGCCTCATATTATCCTCGTCCACCACATAGACAAAGTATTTGTCATCCGCATTGTGTACCGCGGTTTTGGGCACGCACAGGACCTGATCCCTCCGCTCCTGTACAAACTGCAAAATGCCGCTGGTGCCCACTTCGATTCCCGCAGTAACCGGGCCGTCATAAACGCTGAACTGCTGAACCTCCCCCCACGCCTCCATGTTATGGGGCAGCAGCCTGTAATTTCCGGCAGCGGAACCGCTGGTGACCGACATATTCACCATTTCCCCCTCTTTAAAACATTCTCTGTACTCCGGAGCCTCGGTCTCAAACAGACACTCGGAATTATCCACGATGGTCATAATGACCTTGCCCTCCCTGGAGGTAGTGCCCTCCAGATCCTTCTGGAGCTTATATACAACTCCGTCCATTCCGGCATATACCCTGCAGTATGCCAGCTCCTGCTGAAGGGCCTGAAGGGCAAGTCTGTCCAGCTCCAGGGCGTCGCCGTAGTCCTCTCTCTGATAGCGGTATCCTTTCTGGAGATCCGCAATAAACTCATCCAGCCTCTCCTTGTCATAAAAATGGTTGTACAGATAGTTTACCCATGCCTGAGATATATCCAGCGCCTCGTTCATGTCCGTGTATTCCAGAAGCAGCTCGTTGCGCTGAATCCGATACTCCAGATCCTCTATCTGTCTCTCCAGGGTGCCGGCGGAAAGCTCCGCCAGCAGTTCTCCCTTTTTAACCGTATTTCCTTCCTCCACATATACCTTATCCACCAGCCGTCCCGCCAGGGAAAAGCTGATCTCCTGATCCTTCTGCTGCCTGTAAACGCCCCTTAGCTTACAGGTCAGTACCACATCCCCTGTCTCCGCGATGCAATAGTCATACGTGATCGTACCGTCAGATTCCTCCACAGGCATAAGCGGAGGCTCCTCCTGCTCTTCGCAGCCGCACAGCAGAAATACAACCGCCATGCAGCACAAAAATCTCAGTACTTTCCCCGTCCAATCCTTCTCCATCAAATCACTCTCTCCCTTACCGCCCGGCCCGGGCTGCCCGAAACCTTGCAAACAGCTCATCCACCTTTTCTCTGATAAAATCCTGCCGTTCCTCTTTTACCAAAAAATAGAGATAGGATTCCTTCAGGAATTCCTGAGACATTCCTCTGCCCGCTATCTTGAAATTCACAAATCCCCTGTCAATATAGTCGCCGATCTCCGCATTGGAGACAAACGCCGGAAGCTTTTTACACTCCGCAAAGGACCTTTCGTGAGTGCGGTTGGGACAACTAAATGGCTTACTCATATCGTACTCCAACTGCATCCTGGCCTGATGCTCGTAATGTGCCTTACGGCTGGAACACCCCGGGACACAGATCTCGTTCACCAGAAGCTCAATCCTGTCCGCATATGGCTCCAGGCGCTTCAGGGCTTCCCCGCTGCCGTTCAGATCATAGTCCAGCACCACAAGATAATAATCCTTCTCCAGCTCCCTCATCACATCCTCAAGGCGGGTCAGCCGCTTGGTGGTAGATGAGATCAGCCTGAAACGGGGATACTCCCTGCGGATATATTCCTCCAGCGCAGGAGCGTTCACAAGCGCCTGATTCAGACCGTTGTCCGCAAGCCTCATGATAAGATTACAGTAGGTGTCCTGCAGATGCTTCTCCTCCAGCAGAGAATTGGTCCAGGTAAACCTGACCGGTATCCCCCTGTCGTTATACAGCTTCAGTACAGATTCCATCTCCGGCTTTCCCACGATGCCGAATATTGTGCGTCCGCCGTTCCAGATCGCCCCCGGAAAGGTGTCGTATACACTTCCGATTCGATACCCCCCCCGGAACGCTTCCGGGTAATCCTTCATCATGTTCATAATCACCTGGTTCAGCAGCTTAAAGCAATAAAAACCGGGCAGATGCCAATAAACCTCCCTGTCAGACATATCATTCCTCCGGTATCCATTTTTTTGGTTTTAAACGGTTCAACATGATAACTCTGTTCGCCACAAGGTTATCCAGCAGCAAAATCCTTGCCTGTCCCTGATACTCAGGCTTGACCAGATAATAGCAATAAGTTTCCAGCAGCCAGAAAAGATCCGCCGTCCTGCCCTCTACCTTAAAGTTCTTAAAGCCCATGGAAACATACTTCTCCCAGAGCTCATCCGCCTTAATATAGGTCCTGAAGCTCTGAATCTCATGGAAATCGCTGTCATCCCCATACCTGCAGTACCAAGGTTCCAAAGGGATCTGCCTGTCAGGCGGCATATTCCGATTCTTCAGCATAATGCGCTGGTTCTTCGCAATGTTCTCATAATGCTTTCCCCGCCTGGGGCAGTCCGGGTTGCACCCTGTATTTACCAGAATCTCACAGCGCGCCTTGTCCTGAATCTTCTCCAGCTCTTCAAATTTGCTGTTGAAATTATAATCCAGCACCACCATATAATAATCCTTCTCCAGCTCCTGATTCACCTGGTCAATATCCCTGATCCGCTTGCAGGTGGAGCTGTTTAACTTATAGCTGGGATAATTCTCCCGAATATACTTCTCAAGGATCGGAGAAAAGATCATGACCTCGTTCATCCCGTTATCCGCCACCTTCATACAGAAGTTGCAGTAGGGGTCTTTTAGATCCTCCTCGTTAAGCAGCATATTTGTCCAGGTATAGCGCACCGCTATGCCTTTGCTGTTGATATTCCTCACTACCTCCCGGATATAGGCCCCATCGCACTGATCCTGACCTGAGGGTCTTCCCCCGTTCCACAGCGACATGGGGAATTCCCCGTAAAAGGATGCGATTCGTATCCCCTCTCTAAAATACTCCGGCTTTCTTTCCATCAATCCCAGAAGCAGCATATTTAAAGGATAATTCTGCCGCAGTCCCGGCAAGTGAAAATTAATCTCCATACCCATTCTCCTTTCGTTCTTTTCTTCCGGCCGGCCCCAAAGCCAACCGCCCTGACCGGTTCAACGCCCGCCGCAATAAAAGAACAGAAAAGGGTGGTGCCCGGAAACACCACCCCTTATTCCTATTTTAGCACTTTACTTGTAAACCTATGGTAAAATTATTTGTTTGCTTCCTCCGCCGCAAGCTCCCACTTAGTTAAGGTAGCCTCGATCAGCGCAGATGCATCCTGATCAGTAGGAAGCCACTGAAGGTCACTACCAATGGAAACGTCAGGCAGAAGCACAGTGTAGTCAAGCATAGTACCCTCGGAAGCCATTCTGGTCAAGGTCTCGTCTACGATTCTCGTATCGGAAACACCTGCCATATAGCCTGCCATGTTGGGGTTGAAATCCTCATAGCCGGGTATTGTCTCAAAGTACTGGTCGAAAGCGAAAGCGATCTTCCATGCCTTATCCGCATCGTAGCAGCCGGGAATTGCGAAGACATTATCCATGTACATGTTATTGTAACCGTCTGCGTCCTCGCCCTTCGGTAACATTACGAAGCCTAAGTCAAAGGGAACCTTATTTTCCGAGATCGCGCTGTAAATATTATTGCCCGTCAGCTGATATGCCTGGTCAATTAAGAATACAAACTTCTCCTCCTCACGGAACGCAGCCTCAAAGTAATTCCAGTGCGTACCTGCCTCGTCGCCGGTATAAGGGTTCTTGTAAAAGTAGTCGGAGGCGATCAGCTCCTGTGCAAACTGGACACCTCTGATAGTCTTGGGGTCCGTAGCCGTACATGTCACCTTGCCGTTCGCGTCTCTGTTAAACCAGTTTCCGCCGTTGGATCTTACAAATCCTGATACGATCTCATTGCTGCCATTGCCGGAAAAGCCATAGATGTCGTCCACGCCGTCGCCGTCCGTGTCGCCGCCCTGCTTTATCTTCTCCAGAATATCCTTAAAGGTATCCCATGTCCAATTGTTATCCTTCTGCAGGTCATAGATATAATCTGCCGTCAGACCGGTGGCTTCTTCCAGCTTCTTCTTGTTGAAGAACATACCGTGTCTGGGCTCCGGCCAGTTCGGGGACATGGCGTAAACGGACGAACCCTTTGAAAACAGGGAATGCACCTGATTCCTCACATACTTCTGGTCGCTGAAATCCAGACAGTCCAGAGTAGACAGATCATACATTAACCCCTGATTCATCATGGCAGTCAGATCAGCCCTCTGACACATACAGAAAATATAATTATTGTCATCTCCGTTGGTGCTCACATAGTTCGTGAAGTCATCGCTTGTGCCGCCCCAGTTATGAGAGCTGTCCCAAACAAATTTGAAATTATAGGTACTCTCTACCCACTCGCGCCACTCCTGCTGAGCCTCGCCGTAGGCTCCGGACGGAGTCTCATCAAACCAGGTGTAAAGCGTAATCTCCATACCGCCAAGGTCATACACATTGCCGTTCTCGTCCGTCAGAGCCGTGTACTTCTCAACATTCTCCTCTGAGCTTTCGTCGCCGCCGGACGGTGTGCTCTCAGACGGTGTGCTCTCGGACGGTGTGCTCGCGGACGGATTGCTGTCGGACGGATTATCCGAAGATCCGGGGTTTGATCCGCATCCGACCATACCTGCAACCATAACGGTTGCAAGGGAAGCCGCCATCAGTCTTCTTAACATTTTTCTTTTCATATTTTCCTCCTTTTATCTATATAAATTCC
>CAMWJV010000006.1 GCA_947174665.1 uncultured Lachnospiraceae bacterium | reverse complement strand
TTAAAACAAAAAGAATCCCGCATTTATGCGGGGGCTGGCGTTTCGCAAACGCCTAGTGGGTTGGTATTTTTGAAAGGAGTCCGGAGTTGGAAGAACAGAAACTTATAATCCGGCCATTAAGTTCGGAACTTTGTGAGGATTGGCTGCATTATTTTGATAAAACAGCATTTCAGGATCATGAAGATTGGGCATTTTGCTATTGTCTGGAAGGCCATTTGGACCGAAAGACAAACGAGCAGTGGACGGATCCGAAAGAGCGCAGGGAGAAGGCCATTGAATTGATCCGGACAGGCGAGATGCAGGGGTATCTTGCATATCTGGGAGACAAAGTTGTCGGTTGGTGCAATGTCAATGATCGGAAAAACTATCGATATTTGACCGAAATGTTTCGGGAAATCGGTTACCAGACAGAGGAAGCGGCGGACACAAAGGTGAAGGTCATATTTTGCTTTTTGATCGCTCCGGGATATCGTGGAAAAGGTATTGCACAGAGTCTGCTGGATCGGGTATGTGAGGATGCGGCCAAGGATGGATATGCTTATATTGAGGTTTATCCCTTTGCAGACGAAAAGTTTGAATTTCCGTATCATGGGACTTCTAAAATGTATGAGCGGAACGGATTTGCGGAAGCTGCGAATTTGAAATATGTAAAGGTTATGCGGAAAATGTTGTAATATTTCGCACCGGAGGTCTTGACATTTTATGGTTTTCCATGTAGAATCATTGAAGTTGTAATGCAAAATATGTATTACATGCCCAGATAGCTCAGTTGGTAGAGCAGAGGACTGAAAATCCTCGTGTCACTGGTTCGATTCCGGTTCTGGGCATCAATTTGTGAGTATAAAAACTGCCGTGGATTTCTCCACAGCAGTTTTTTTGACCTGTTTTGTGATGGATATCTGACTAAATCGACAAAGAATCTCTGATTTCTTCAAGTTGGTCGGCTGTTTCCTCAATGTTATCACGAAGCTCGTCAGCAATATCCGACATTAAATCTGCCGCGTCTGACAGGATGTCTTCCAAATCCTCATCCTCTTCGTCCTCATCTTCAATTTTCTGTTTGGCCCTTATGTTGTCCGCAATGCTGTCCACATCAAGATCTTCCAGCATGTCGCAGGTGGAGGAAAGAACATCAAGATTTGCGGAAATTGCATCCAAACGGGCGCTTGCGCTTATCTGAACATCTTTTGCAATCTGCTGCAGCGTACCCTGCAGATTCTGCAAGGTGTTTTCAATGATTCCACGTATTATTTCCCCCTTACTTTCCACCATATCTTCAAAATCTTCTGCAGAATCATAATCACCGTTTGCTACACCGTCAAAAATCTCTTTCACCAAAGCGGCGGCAGAAGCACCGGTTTGATCCTTATCGGAGTCAATTGTATGTGTTTCTGCATTGACCCGGGAACCGTTCTGTCCGCTTGCCGATACTGACGAGTTCGCCTGTCGTAAGAATGTGGGAATTTTGGCGTTTGCAGCATCCTGCTGCATGTGTAGGAATTGTGGTATTCCCGGAATTGCGGCATTATTTCTCTTGTGAGCCTCCTGAAGAGCCTTGGTGCTGTACCAGCTGTTGGTGGGGAAACCGTCAGTGAATATAATGTTGTGCCGTTGGGGGCGCTCACCCTCAAAGGGATCCACGGTGTCCGGCAGATTCGCATATGCAGATACATCCTTTGCTGCCAGAATTGTCAAATAAGCTCTCTGAGCCACAAACCTCAACTGCGTATACTCGTTATCTTCCGTCCGGAATGGTATCTCGTAAAGCTCCCATCCATTCAGCTTCTTGACAGGGTGAATATAGTTTCGGTTCAAATTGTAGGTAAGCCTTTGTTCATGATCATTGTTAAAAACAACTTCAAAACGGCATACCTCGTCATTTCTGTCATTCTCTCCGCCATTCAGCCAAAAAGTAAAACTGCAGTCCGTATTTTTGGGCAGAAGGAGCGTTTCTGAAACAATTTCCGTCCAAGCAGAACTCCAATTGCCAAGCATGTAACTCTCGGCAAGTACGCCATCCGGCCCTGTTATAAAGGAACGGTTACCCACATTGTCCCTGCAGTCTTTGTTAAAGGACCATTTGCGGGGCTCGAAATACAACTTTAAAACCTGATTCTCTGTCTCTTTTTTGGTGCTGTCTATTGTGATATGATTATCCATCTTCATTACCTCCGATTGTTGTCTGCCATTCGGCAGCATGGCATCGGACATACTCAGACGAATGATAAAGTCGTTCACATAATATGCCCGACCCTTTTTTACCAGCCCAGCTGCCCGTTTTGGATAAGTCAAACCAATCCGGTTTCCATCTCCGTCAAGGACGCGGACTGTTTTCTTCTCTTCGGAATCCGTGTTTTTTGCTATGGGTATCCTCCCCTCTTTCCGATTCAAATAAGTTTACAGGTTGCCATTGCCGTTTTTTGTTATGGGTGCCATCCCCTAAAATCAGTATAAGTTGACAGGAGTAGGTTGTCAAAGGATTTTTGGCTAACCTTCGAAATTTAATGTTGACTTTTATTCTTTCCTATGATAAAATTTAATTCGTTCGTAAGAACTGATATTTGCAGGTGTAGTTCAATGGTAGAACACCAGCCTTCCAAGCTGGATACGTGGGTTCGATTCCCATCACCTGCTTTTTTCATGTTCTGACGGATTTTTTTATTTGCAAAGGTCTGACAAAATCCATTCTGAAGTCGATGCCGGCCATGATGCCGGATGCTGTAAACGCAGAGAACTCCTATTGCGCAACTGAGAATCTAAAGCGCTGTCCTCCCGCGCCGAAATAGCGCTGCTTAAGGGCCGCCGCTTCGTCAGGATGCAGCTTCTTACAGCGTTCCAACACCAGCTTCGTGAAGAAGCTTTCATACTCCTGCCGCAGGTCACTCTTGCGCTGGAGGATTTTAGCATAGATTTCTTCAAAGTGCTCGGGATCCTTATCCCAAATATGATTCAGATAATCGTTGTATGTAGCCATGTATTCATTATCGCTGAGACTCTCTATCCGCTCAATCTGCGGCAGCACTTTCGTCAGGTCCAAATCTATTTCATTGTTTGCATACATCTGGAATATAACGTTATAGAGCGTCTGGTTTGTGTGCGGACGGTACGTCATGCTCATATGCTGTGCGTCCTTTTTTAAGATTTTGTTAAACGCGGCCTCCTTATCGATGCCGTGCAGCACGCGGCCATGACCATCGTTTGTAATGATGAAGTTTTCTCCCTTGGTGTCAAAATTGCACAGCAGCCAGTCGGTCGTATGCTCGCGCAGGATCTGCGGTCCCAGTTCCTGCACTGCGTTGATGGTTTCCTGCGTAGCGATTTCCGGATGGCGGGAAAAGCGGAATAAGTCAAGTTTGTCTTTGCCGCTCTCGACATTTTCCAGCCTGCGCTGGAAAGATACCTCGCCGTGCTTGTCTGTGCGGCCGACAAAGGCGTCTACTGCCGTAGCCGGATCCACCAGCTTTTGAAGCTGTGCGCCTGCAGCGGTCAGCAACGCGCCCTCGCGCTTATAATAGCCCATACAGTTGACCGCCTGTTTAGCAAGCCACTTGCTTTTGTCTGCGGCAGTGTACTGGCTCATCGGCTTGGTGCCGCCGAGATGGATATCCTCGTCCTGAACCATGGGAAGCTCGATTGTTGTGGTGTTCATCAAGTTGCGCCGCTCTTCCTCGGTCTGTGCTTGCTGCGATATCTCTGCTAACTTCTGGGCATAGAGGTTGGCAAAGTCTTCCGGCAAATCGTCCACGCTGCGCAGTTGTGAGAGCGGCACAGTGGTGGTGCGCTGCTCCGGCTGGCGTTGCTTAAATGCATCGGTTATCTGCTTCATGCCCATGACAATTGTTTTGGAAAAGTCATAGAAACCATGCCGGCGGTTGTAGCTGCGCGCATCCGCCTTGTCTGCCATGTCTGCCTGTTCCGTCCGATTTCCCAGCTCCTGCTTGCGGAGCCTTTTGCGTTCCGCGCGTTCCTTTTGAAGATTCTGGGCGGTCTCGTTTTCGAAGATAAATGTGCCGCCATCTTCCGATCCGAAATACTGCCTGCGCAGCTCCGCAGCCTTCTCCGGATTAAGGTGCTGGCAGCGTTCCTCCACCAGTTTTGAAAAGAAATCCCGATATTCCATGCGCAAGTTCTGCTTGCGCCTCAGAATATTGCCGTAAATTTTCTGGTAAACCTCAGGCTGTCCGGCATATTCCTGTTTCTTTTGGAGCAGGAAGGCATTGAAGATATTCATATATTCCTCGTCGCTCATCGCTTCAACCCGCTGAATCTGCGGCAGTACCTGCTGAAGATCCAAATCCATGCTTCCTTCGGCAAATTTCTGGAACAGGCGGTTGTATACCGTGTTCTGGTCAAAGCGGCGGTAGTCCTTATCCATGTGCTGTGCACCCTCGTCCAGAATCGGACGGAACGCAGCTTCCTTGTCGATGCCGTAGACGACATCGGGTGCGCCGCCGTTTCCCGTAATGATAAAATTTTCTCCCTTGGTGTCAAAGTTGCACAGCAGCCAGTCGGTCGTATGCTCACGCAAAAGCTGAGGGGATAATTCCGTAATGCGCTGAAGCTCTTCATCGGTCATGGCTTCAGGCGTGCGGGAAAAACGAAACAGATCAACATAGCCCTCATCTCCCGGGCCCTTGACGTTATCCTTCATACGCTGAAAGGATACGATGCCCTTTCCCTTGCTCATCCCGCGAAATGCCTCGATGGCAGTTGCCGGATTGACCAGATGCTGAATTTTATAGCCCGCCTCCGTCACGATGGCAGCGCTGGGAGCGTCAATGCCGATACAGGAAACCGATTCCTTAACGAGCCACCTGGAGCCGTCAGCCCCGCGCTGTATAGCAGCGGGCTTGGTACCGCCCACCACGTCAGCGTTTTCCTGGTCGCCAAGCTCTATCGCAAATTGCTTCTCCTGAAGATAACGAGCCTGTGCATCCTCAAACGCCTCACCCTCTGCCGGAAGATTCTTCGCACGCCATTGCTCTTCAAATTCGTACTTGGCAATGGCATATTCCTCAAATACTCTGTGTGCATATTCCGGCGTCAGCTCCTCGACGCGAGCGATTGCATCCTCAAAGGCCGACTGAAGGCTCCGGCTGTTTTTTTTCACATTCCGTTTTTCGCGGTTTTGTCCTGTGACGGTCTTCCAGGCGTTCACTACACCCTTGACGGCGGTATAAAAGCCATGTCGCACCTTGTCGACAAACACAGTCCGTTCATCCACACGCTCGGCTTCACGGCGGCGTTTTTCCCGTGCCAGATCGATCTGCTCCTGCAGATTTTGGGGATCCGCTTTCCGGCCTGCGTTTTCCTGCACATGCGGCAGGGGCTCTTGTTGTTGCAGCGGCTCTTGTTGTTGCTGTTGCAGGGGCTCCTGCTGTTGTAAGGGCTCCTGCTGCTGTAAGGGCCTGTACTGCTGTAAGAGCCCCTGCAGCAGTACAGGTTCATGCTGCTGTATGGGTTCGAGCTGCAGTAAGGGTTCAAGCTGCAGTAAGGGTTCAAGTTGCTGTAGTGGCCCTGTCTCTGCTGTACGTAATGTCATATGTCCTAGCATGTTGTTTCCTCCTTTTGGTCAGTTCGCGTCAATAGCGACAAACAGGCGGCGGCTGACAGTATATGAGGGGCATAGCTCCTCCAGCAGCCGCGCTGCTGCGTCGTTTGTCACAACGGTGGTAAAGGATGACTCATTTGTCTTTTCGAAGGTAAGCCGCATCGCATCAGCCAGCGTGCCTACAGCCAGTGCGCCATATCCCCTGGATGCATAGAGCAGGCGAAGCGAAATACCGTCAGTGTTTTGACCGATCAGGCACGCCGCACGCACAATGCCGTTTGACACCCGGCAGGTACAAAGGTCTCGGCGAAAGCCTTCGGCTCCGGTACACAGCTCCGTCCCTATCGAGGGGAAATCAGACGAAACTGCCGCTTCAAACGCCTGAAGCCGGGAGCGCGGCTGCGAAAACAGCATCTCCGGTGCACGCTTGTTTTTGCCGCGGAGCTGATCATAGGCCCGCAAGGCATCTTCACGTTCAATCCTTGCCTCAAATCCCTCCTGTCGCCGGATGTACAGACAGCGCTGCGAAGCAAGCAGGCGGTAAACAGGGTCGCGCTGACCTGCCGCCGCAAACGGAACAACAAGCCGCTTGCCGCTATTTTTCGCAAGCCCGCTAAGCATACGCAGGATGCTGCTCGCCACACCCTGTCGCCTGTAGGATGCGACTACCATCAGCCGTTCCAGCAGCAACGCAGTCTGTTCTGTGGTAAACAGTGCAATGCCCACGCAGACCGGACCGGAAAATGCTGCAACGCCCGCGAACGCCCGGCGCCCGCGAAGCAGCTTCTGCTCGGCCATGGTCAGAAGATAGGAGGCTGCCGGAAGAACGTCTTCATCCAGCTGTACGACGCGAAATTCCGACATGTTCTCACTCTGTTCCATCAATCTCACCAATCAGTTTTTTCGCCAGCGATACCTGGCTGTTTAATATCTCATACAAGCCGTCTCCGTAGTGGTCGATAACGGTCAGTCCGATGGTCATGCTGTCCTCCAGCTGCTTTTGAGTCGGCACGCCGTCCGGACAGTCAAAAACGGTTTTGTAGTGGATCGAGCCATCGTCGTAGTTGAACTCAAAGTTGCCGTTTGGCAGACCGTAATTAGCCCGGTGCAGGTATTCACCGACCTGCGCCCGTACTGAGGACTCCGCATCCACAGCCAGCCCGGTGTAACAAAAAAAACCGCCCTCCGTTACCTGATATACGACAATTGCACTCGCCAGACGGCAGCTTAGCTCCGCCTCAACGGAAATGGTGCCGTGAATCACATCAAAATCATATGTCCAGTCGTTTTGCTTTAGATAGGCTTCAATGCTGTGCGCAATACTTTCCGAATAGTTCATATGTACGCTCCTTTCATTGGGGATCGGCGGGAAACCTCCGCCGCTTTTAAGATATTATAACATAAATTCTTGTCTGTGTTAGTAAATTACAAGAAAAAAAGGAAAAAATATGAAATATATGTTACATATGTTATTTATGTAAAAATGCTCCGGATTAGGTGGTGCGGAATTTTTTTGTTGACAAAATCAACAATGAGTGGTAGTATACTGGAAGTGAGCGTTATGCCAGACACTTGCTTTGCAGGTGATTGATTTGCTCTTATGCGATAGTAGTACAGTTGGTAGTACGCCACCTTGCCAAGGTGGAGGTCGCGGGTTCGAGTCCCGTCTATCGCTCTTTTTAATGCAAAGCGGAAGCCCGTGAAGATAGGGTTTCCGCTTTTTTTATGTGTCTGAAAAGTTGTAGAATTACGGATTTTTCACTTTACCTCGGCTCCATACCTTTGTGGGCTGTGCCTTTGGCGTAGGGCTGCGAAACAGAAGTCGTCCCAGGGCTTTTCCGTTAAAGGGGAACAGGGGCCAGAAGTAGCTGAAGCCGCCGAAGGTGGGTGTGGTGGCGATGGAGATCAGGACCAGACCTAAGCCGGTCAGGAAGCCGGGCAGGCCCCAGATGCCGGTGGCTGCAATCAAGAAGATGCGGTAGATTCTGAGGGCACCGCTGAATTCCGTTCCGGAGATAGCCAGGGAAGCCAGCAGTGTTACCGCACCGTAGAATAATGCCTCCACCGAGACCCAGTTTAGACTGACCGCGATATCTCCTATGATCAATCCGCCTATCATGGACAGGGATCCGGAAAATTTTCCTGAATTAAGTGCAGAAGAATACTTGAATAAATCCAGAATAAATTCCACTGCAAGGACATAAAAAAACAGTCGAGGACCGTTTAGATCAGAGGAGGTCAGCAGACCCCACCGGGCGGAAATGTCCGGGAAATACGCGGTCAGCAGCAGAAACAAGGGCATTAACAAAAGACTCACCGGAATGCACAGAAAGCGTACCAGGCGGAAGTAAGTGCCGACGGAGGGGCTGCTGTAATAGTCTTCAGGGTTCTGGGTAAACTGGAAGATGGTACAGGGAAGAATCAGTACCACCGGGGAATTGTCCACCAGAACTAAAATATGTCCTTCCATCAGATAGCTGCATGCAACGTCAGGGCGTTCTGTAATCTGAAAGGTGGGCAGAGGGTTCCACCAGCGTTTGGGGAGGAGCAGCTCCTCCAGGCTTTTTGTGCCCATGGTGAGGGAGGACACCTGCAGGTTATCAATGGTATCAGACAGCTTTCTTAGAAGCTCGTTATTTACAGTGTTTTCCAGATAGGCCAGAGCCACGTCGGTTTTGCTTTCTGTTCCGACACTGTGCATGGCAAAACAGAGTTTCGGGGAGCGGATTCTGCGCCGGATAAGATTGGCATTGAACAGCAGTGTCTCCACAAAACCATCTCTGGAGCCGCGGGTGACTCTTTCCAGGTCCGGTTCCGCAACGCCCCTTGTGGGGTAAGTTCGGGCATCAATAAGGACGGCCCGGTCAAAACCGTCAATCAGCAGAGCCACAGGCCCGCTGAGTACGCTGCGGACAAGAGTATCCCAGGAATCGACGAGGGAGACCTGGGCATAACCAAGCTTGGCGCTGACATAACACCCGATATTTTGTACCGTTTCGTCCTTCATATACAGAGGATTCTGCAGATCGGAAAAAATCTGTTGCAGTATTTCCGTCTTGCAAAATCCGTTGACACCCAGAAAATATGCCCTTGTCTCGCCCAGAAGGAGGTCTCTGGTCATAAGGTCAAAGCTGCTCCCAAGAGGCAGGGTCTGCTGCAGATATTCTATATTTTCATCAAGCTTTTTGGACAGGCTCATGGGGTTTTCCCTTTCGGTTTGTTTTTGTTTAGTTTGTCCCCTGGGTGTCATGGTTATGCAATCACACGGTTTTGCAGTAGTTTAAAGTTAAATTGTAAGCTGCAGAATGCCCAGTCCGATCAGCAAAAGCCCGGAAATAGGGTCTGCTGCATTGCCGATAAGGCACAGAAAGCGGCTTTGGCCCAGTCTGTTCCCGCACAGCAGAAAAAGAGCGGAGCATCCGAAGGTCATTACAGCGGCGGGAAGCAGTGCCAGGCCCGCCATGCTGGCGCTTAGGCCGATGCCGATGTTATTTACGGAGAGTGTCAGACTTAAAATAAAAGTTTCCAATGCCGACAGACAGTTTCGAGGCCTTTCTATAGATGACTTTTCTTTGGCGGGTGCCTTCGCGTTGCCTGTAGCCCGTATTTCCGCTATAACATGTGCTTTGTCTATGGCCTGAATTTCGTCCATGGCCTGTGTTCGGTGCTTTATCAGGACGGTAAAAATCCACCTTACAATATAGTAGACCCCCAGGAGCATCAGGATGATGCTGCCGGTACAACCGGCAAGAGTGGGTGGCAGAAATGGCAGCAGATGGCTTCCCAGGCAGGCAGAAAGACAGGTTCCCAGCAGGGATACAAGGCTGATAGCCAGATTCTGCAGTGCTCTGATGCGGATTTTTCGGAGTCCGTAGCTGATGCCGACCAGCAGGGCATCCAGGCTGGCGGAGATTCCGAACAGAAGGGAAGGGATTAGTTGCATAATAGGGCTTCCATATATATTCAGTTTCCATTTACTATATTCCTGTTTTTGAAATATTGTGATATAATAAGCCGCAAAGAAAAACGAAGCGCAAAGTGATGTACCATCACTTGGAAGCGGACATTTGTTTTTCCTGCTTCCGAAGGAAGCATGGCTATATAACGAGAAAGCGGTCTGCGAAGCAGACGAAAGAGCGCGCCAACGCGTGCTTTCGAGTACAAGGAGGGCAAAATGAGATTTGTATATCCAAAGGGACTGAGGAAGGCATTGACTTTCAGTTATGATGATGGCCAAATTTTTGACCGAAGGCTGGCTGAACTGTTGCGGAGTCATGGAATGAAGGGTACGTTCCACTTAAATTCCGGTAATCTGGAGCCGGGGGAAATGGGAAATTTTTATGTGGCGGCCGGGGAGCTGAAAAAGGTATATGAGGGACATGAAATTGCCTGCCATGGCGTACAGCATCGAAATCCTACTACCATCACAGGGCATCAGCTGCTTTTGGAGCTGCAGGAGGACAGGAAAACGCTGGAAAAGCTTACAGGTGAAATGGTGCAGGGAATGTCCTATGCCTTTGGAAGCTATAGCCAGGACGTGATCGAGGTGGCAAAAATTGTGGGAATAAAGTACTCCAGAACGGTAAACAGCTCCCACGGGTTCTTTCCGCCCGCTGACTTTATGCAATGGCATCCCACCTGCCACCATGATGACCGTCTTCTGGAACTGGGAGACAGCTTTTTGAATGTGGCGGGATTTTATGAACTTCCGCTGATGTATGTCTGGGGGCACAGCTTTGAGTTCGGAAATTCCGGAGACTGGAGCGTCATCGAGGCGTTTGTGAAAAAAATGGCAGATAAAGAGGACATATGGTATGCTTCTAACATGGAGATTTACAGCTATATCAGCGCCACCCGGCAGCAGGAGTTTTCTGCGGACGGGCTGACCATGTACAATCCCACTGTTGTCAGCGTCTGGGTGAGCACTAAAGAAGGATTGACAGAGGTAAAGCCCGGTGAGACAAAGTATATCGGAGAGAATTGAGGCATAATGTGCAAGTTATTTGTCGCATAATTTCGACACAATTAAATCAATATCGACACAAATGAAAGAACTCCTGCAGTTTTTGAAAAACTACAGGAGTTATCTTATGACAAAAAAACATGCGATTTTTAACAGCATTCTTCAATCAGTTTCATAATCGTGCTGATGGAATCCATTTGGCCGCTGGCCGACATAGCATCATGATAGTTCTGCCTGTTGAAATACAGTTCATGAACCTTATCTACCAACAGTTCTGTGGTCAGGTCATCTTCATCAATTACGATGGAAAAGCCCTGTGATTCAAAGGAGCGGGCATTCAATAACTGGTCTCCCCGGCTGCTTGCGGCAGGAAGGGGGATCAGGATGTTAGGCTTTTTGAGGGCAAGGAGTTCACAGATAGCATTCGCTCCGGCACGTGAAATTACCAGATCCGCCATGGCGAACAAATCCTTCAGTTCCGCCTTGATATATTCAAATTGTTTGTAGCCCGGTGTGTTCAGGAGCAGATTATCCACCTTATCCTTTCCGCAGAGATGGACTACCTGATAATCTTCCAGGAGTCTGGGAAGAGCTTCACGCACTGCCTTGTTTACATTTGCAGCGCCCAGGCTTCCGCCGATTACCATAATGACAGGCTTGTTGGCAGAAAATCCGCACATGTTCAGGCCCACGATTTTATTTCCCTGGGAAAGTTCGGAGCGGATAGGCGAGCCGGTAAGTACTGCTTTTTCCGCCGGGAGAAGCTTTAAAGTCTCAGGAAAATTGCAGCATACTTTTTTCGCCGCGGAGACGCAGAGCTTATTGGCAAGTCCGGGCGTCATGTCCGATTCATGGATAATGCAGGGTATTTTGAGGACAGCAGCGGCGCGTACTACCGGCACGCTGACAAAGCCGCCCTTTGAAAAGACCACGTTCGGCATGTATTCCTTTAAAAACTTTTTCGCCTCAGAAAAGCCCTTTATGACACGGAAAGGGTCTGTAAAATTTTTCAGATCAAAGTAGCGGCGAAATTTTCCGGCAGAAATTCCCACATAGGGGATGTCGAAATCACTGATGAGTTTTTTCTCGATGCCATCGTGGGAGCCCATGTATGTGATCTCATATCCTGCTTTCTTCAGTGCGGGAAGCAGCGCAATATTGGGGGTAACGTGTCCCGCGGTTCCCCCACCTGTCAATACGATTTTTTTCATATCATGCTCTCCAGTGCTTTTGCCAGCTGGTCGGGGCAGGAGGTGGGCTTCATGCCGCACTTGATGCCCTTTAGTCTGGAAATGGCGTCTTCCGGCTTCATACCCTTCACCAGTGCACAGATGCCTTTCAGATTGCCGTTGCATCCGCCTACAAACTGGACAGAATCAATGAGGCCGTCCTTTATTTCAATATCTATTTCCTGTGAACAGGTTCCGCTTGTCTTGTACTTCATAATAGTTTTCTCTCCTTCCTATAAATTATTTAAAGTATAGCAGATTTAGACCTGCCTTTCAATTGTGCTTTTTGAAAACTTTAACGTATAATTATCTTGTGAAAGTCCGGAGTGCGCTATATAATAATACACAGTAAATATTACATTAATTCAGAAGGCGACTATTATGAAGCGTATAGGTGATGGAAAAAAATTGCAGGCTCATAAAATTATAATCGCGGGCCTGATCATTTGGATGCTGGTTGCAGCAGGAGCAGTTATTTACCAGGTTCGAAAGGCGGATAAATATGCAGAATATATGGGCGATGGCTATATGATGTACCTGAACGGAGATGGAACATTTTCCTTTGGCTGGCTGCCAAGCAGCTATGCAGGGTTTGCTGACCCGAATGCGCCGAATCTATATCGGTGGGATGGCGATATGCTGGTACTGGAGTATGGAAATTCGGACAGGACGCTGTATTTCCGAAAGGAAGGAGATACACTTGTGTTTCAAAGGGAGCAATCCGTTTTGCCGGAGGATTCTCATTATTCACTTGGAAAACTGTCTGACGGAATAACTTTAAAAAAGATAGATCAGTGATAATAAACCAGAAATTTGTCGATGGAAAATTCTGTAAAAAAAGATAAACATATCTTATAATTAAGATGTACAAAAGCCGAATTCGTGAAAACGCGAATCCGGCTTGTCTGTTTTTTGGAAAGTTTTGCGGAAGAGAGGTGCGTTATGATCAGTGTTTTTGCAGAGCAGAAAGTAGTATCTATATGTATGTTTGCCTGTCTTGTCCTGAGCATTTTTCTAAAGATATTTTTGGGGATGCTTTATCGGCATATGATAAAAGAGGCGGACAATATGGCTATCACCAACAACAAGCTGTTGAAGCAGTGTAAGATTAAATTTTCAAACTGTTATGAGCTGAACAACGGAATTCACAATATTCCTGTTTTTGTGGACAAGTTTATTAACCGGCTGTCACTGGGTCATTTTTCCTTTGACCTGATATATCATCTGTCGGGACAGCTGATGCTCTTGTCGGTAGTGTCTGCGGGAGTGGGTATCTGCCGGAGTATCTTAGCGGGACGCACACTGGGGGCGATTCTTCCTTTTTATATTGTCAGCTTTCTGGGACTGTATCTGTATTTTTCCGTGTCAACGGTGGCGGACATCAAAGGAAAGAGAAGGGTGTTGAAGATAAACCTGGTGGATTATCTTGAAAATCATTTGTCTTCCAGAATGAGCGTAACCCGGCGGGATATGGAGATGCTTTACGGAGATGCAGCATTTCAGGAAAAGACAGGAGCGGGGGAGGAATTGATTTCAGACAGAGGCCGTCGCGGCAAAACAGGGAAAAAGACAGTGGAGCTGATGCCCATGGGCGGGCGGCTGACACAGGGAAGGGAGAACAGGGCCATTGGCACATCACCGCAGAATGCGGCGCAGGAAATGTCTCCGGAGGCACGCCGTGGAGGACAGAGTGTGCCGGCACCGGAAGCATCTTCGGAGGTACATCATGGGGTGCAGGAGGGAGCAGCTCAGGATATGCCCCAGGAAGCATACCGCGGAGCACAGGGCGGGACAGCGCAGGGAGCGCTGTTTGAGGCATCTCAACACATGACCGCAGGAGCGTCCCAGGATGCGGCAGTCACAGAAGAGGAACTGGAAATGCTCTTGAAAGAATTCCTTACCGGCTGATGGGAATTTTTCCTTGAATTTGCCATATATCTTTGCTACACTTATTTCAGGATAAAAAAGTATGAAACGCCGCCTGAAGACGGCAGAATGAGAGGTAAAGATGGGCAGACAAGTTACTTTCGATTACTCTAAAACAAGTTCTTTTATTTCCCGGGAAGAGGTCAGCTATATGAAAAAGCTGGCGCTGGATGCCAAAGAGGTTCTGGTGTCTAAATCCGGCGCAGGAAATGATTTTCTGGGTTGGATCGATCTTCCGGTGGATTATGACAAGGAAGAGTTTGGAAGGATTAAAGCGGCGGCAGAGAAGATTCAGGGCGATTCCGAGGTGCTGCTGGTAATCGGCATCGGCGGATCCTATCTGGGCGCCAGGGCGGCTATCGAATTTTTGGGGCATAGCTTTTATAATGTTCTGGGCAGGGACAAGAGGAAGACTCCGGAGATTTATTTCTGCGGAAATTCCATCAGTTCTACATACTTAAAGCATCTGATGGACGTGGTGGGAGACAGAGACTTTTCCATCAATATGATATCCAAATCCGGCACTACCACAGAGCCTGCTATTGCGTTCCGCGTGTTCAAGGAGCTGTTGGAGAAGAAGTACGGCAAAGAGGGTGCGGCAAAGAGAATTTATGCCACTACCGACAAGGCAAAGGGAAGCCTGAAGAACCTTGCTGATGAAGAAGGATATGAGACCTTTGTGGTTCCCGATGATGTGGGAGGGCGTTTCTCCGTATTGACTGCTGTGGGCCTGCTTCCCATCGCTGTCAGCGGTGCGGATATCGACAAGTTGATGGAAGGCGCGGCAAGCGGACGCAAGCGCGCTCTGGAGAATGAATTTGAAAGTAACGATGCCATGCAGTATGCGGCGCTGAGAAATATCCTGCTGCGCAAGGGCAAGAGCGTAGAGATTCTTGCGAACTACGAGCCAGCGGTTCATTATGTATCCGAGTGGTGGAAGCAGCTGTTCGGTGAGAGCGAGGGCAAGGATCAGAAGGGACTGTTCCCTGCAAGTGTGGATCTTACCACAGATTTGCATTCTATGGGCCAGTTTATACAGGATGGTTCCAGGATCATGTTTGAGACAGTGATCAATGTGGAGACATCCAGAGAGGAGCTGATCATCGGCGAGGAGCCTGTGGATCTTGACGGATTGAATTACCTGGCGGGAAAGAGCGTTGACTTTGTCAACAAGAGCGCCATGAACGGAACCATACTGGCTCACACTGATGGAAATGTTCCCAACTTTGTGGTAAATGTTCCGGAAGTAAATGAGTTTTATCTGGGAGAGCTGTTCTACTTCTTTGAGTTTGCCTGCGGTGTCAGCGGTTATCTGCTGGGAGTAAATCCCTTTAACCAGCCCGGGGTTGAGAGTTACAAGAAGAACATGTTCGCTCTTCTCGGAAAGCCCGGCTATGAGGCCCAGAGAGAGGAACTGATGAAGAGACTGCAGTAATTGATAAAATGGATTCCGAATAATTACAATAATTGGGCTGTCACCCGGCATGTGCGGTTTGGCCGGGGGATGGCCTAATTTTTGCTATGAGGTGTTTGAATTATGAAGATTGTGATTTTGGAACGGAACAGCGTGGGTGAAGATGTGTCTGTGGACTGCATCAGTGATTTCGGGGAGGTGACAGTGTACCGAAATACCGTGACCGCAGACGAAGTGAGGGAGCGGGTGAAGGATGCGGACATTATTATTGCCAACAAATCTCCTCTGCGGGAGGAGACGCTGAAGGACGCGCCGGGGGTAAAGCTCATCTGTGAATTTGCCACAGGCTTTGACAACTGTGATCTGGAATACTGCAGCTTGCGGGGAATCAAAGTGACAAATGTGCGGGATTATTGTACGGCTATGGTTGCCCAGCACACCTTTTGTCTGGCGCTGGCATTGAGCGAGAAATTGCCGTATTATGATACATATGTAAAATCCGGGGCATACAGTGCCCAGGACCGCTTTTCTAACTTTGATATACCCTTTTATGAGCTCGCGGGGAAGACGTGGGGCATCGTGGGAATGGGAAACATCGGAAGACGTGTGGCAAAGATTGCGGAAGCAATTGGATGCCGGATGATATTTTATTCCGTGACGGGAAAAAGTACCTGCCGGGATTATCTTCAGGTGGACTTTGACACCCTTTTGGCAGAGAGCGATTTTCTGTCTCTGCACTGTCCGCTCAGTGATCTGACGAGGAACCTGATAGACGCTGCGGCACTTAAAAAAATGAAAAAGACCGCAATCCTCCTGAATGTGGCGAGAGGAAGGGTGGTGGACAATACCGCCCTGTATGAAGCCCTGGTGCAGGGAGAGATTCAGGCGGCAGGTCTGGATGTGGTGGAGAATGAGCCGCTGGAGATTTCAAATCCATTGAGCAGGCTGCAGGACAGCAATCGGCTGATCATCACGCCGCATCTGGCCTGGGCCAGTGTGGAAGCCAGAACCAGATGCGTGTGGGAGGCTCATGAAAATATTGCCGCGTTCCTTCGGGGAGAGGCAAGGAATGTGGTGAATCCCTGACGGTTCGGCGGCAGGTGGACTTACCTATATTTTAATATGCTTTTTTTCATACTTATATAATGCAAATGCTATGAGCAGCACTGCCGCAAACAATATGACTTCACACAGAATCAGTGGCAGCTTGCCTGACAGAAGAATAATTCCTGCATCCAGCAAGGCGTGCAGAAAAATTGAAAGCACATAAAGCCCGGTTTTGCGGTTCTTCACTGCCAGGTATACCAGATAGGACAGAACTACATGAAGCAGCATGGCGTTGATGCGTTCCATTCCGGCTATATAGAACAGGTAGCTGGGGGTAGTTCCCAGGACTGCCAGCTGCCGCAGCATGGTCTGCTGTGTATCCGCATCGTATGCGGAGAGCAAAGAAGGCAGGAAGCCACTGTTGATCAGCAAAGAGTAAATGAGATTGTTGACATAGGTCAGGCCCACGATCAGAATTGCCTCAATGCCTCCGTGGCCGATGCCATAGAGAATAGCATTTTCCCGGTTTAAGGTGTTTTTCATGCAGAATTTCATGGCAAGAAAGCGCCCGGTCTCTTCAAACAGACCTGCCGCCAGACCGCCGTAAATGGCATAAAGCCAGATGTTGCCGGTGAGCAGGGTGCCGGTAGCGCCGATAACGACTGCATGCAGGATTCGTTCCAGTATCATGGCAAACAATATGAAGGTGGCGGTGCCGATGAAGAAGCTGGAAATCCTTACTTTTCCTTTCCATTTGCGCATTACAATTATGCAGGCGGCGAATGGAACTGCCACGCAAATAAGCAGAGTGAATACCATTGCGATAATGCTTGCAGTGGAAACGGGTGTTATAGAATCGGGTGTCATATATTTATTCTCCCTTCGAGTAATGTTGTTGAACACTGCCCCTGATTTCGGGATACCGGAGCAACATGGATGTTTACAAGTCAAATATAAACCATCCACCGGGTGGAAGGTCAACTAAAAATCAAAAATTCTTTCTCTCTTCTTAAATTCTGTGAACTTGACAAGCCAGGGGATTCATAGTAGAGTTACAGTATTGCGGTATGGTTATCGATGTAGGAGAAAGTTTATGATAGACAAGGTAAAGGCGCTATGCAAAAAGTATGAGGAGATATTGATTTACCTTATTGTAGGGGTAATGACAACCATTGTCTCCTGGGGAGCGGCATATCTGGGGAAGCTGATTCTGGATACGGATATTTCCTGGCAGAACACAGTAAATAATACCTTCAGTTGGCTGGTGGGCGTGCTTTTTGCGTACCCGCTTAACCGTAAATGGGTATTTAAAAGCACGAACCCAAAGATTATAAAGGAGTTCCTTGGTTTTGCAGCCTCTCGTATATCCACCCTGATCATGGATGTTGTTATTATGTGGGTAACGGTAAACATAATGAACATGAATTACTGGATTGCAAAAATCTTTATTTCCTCCGTGATTGTAACCATTGCCAACTATGTGTTCAGCAAGCTGCTGATCTTTAAGAAGAAATCCTAAATATGCTTCACCAGCTCCTTCACCAGAGCGGCAGAGTGCTTCGCTGCCGCTGCCTCAAAGACAGGGTAGTCCATCTCGGCACTGTTGTCTGCCTTGTCGGAGATGGCGCGGATGATGACAAAGGGAATGTTGTTGAGGTAAGCGCCGTGTGCGATGGAGGCTCCTTCCATCTCTGCACAGTCTCCCTGATATTCCCGGATCAGCCGTTCCTTGATTTCGTTGCCGGAGATAAACTGGTCACCGCTGACCACACGGCCGAGAACCGCATGAACGTCAGGGTTGACTTTTTCGCAGGTTTCCTTTGCCAGTTGTGCTAACCGCTCGTCTGCCGGAAATTCCCGCAGGCCAAGCTGAGGTACTTCGCCCGGCTTGTAGCCGAAGATTGTAACATCCACATCATGGTGCAGGGCATCTCTGGAGATCAGAATGTCGCCTATGTCCAGTTTCGGGTTCAGAGACCCGGCAACGCCGGTGTTGATAATGTGGGTCACCTCAAACATATCAGCCAGAATCTGGGTACACAGAGCGGCATTGACCTTGCCCACGCCGCTTCTGACGATTACAACGGACGTATCGCTTAATGTGCCCTCATAAAATTCCATATTTGCCTTTTTTTCAATCTTTGAGACAGTCATTGCCGCCTTCAGTTCTTCAACTTCGAGCTCCATAGCTCCGATAATTCCGATCTTGCTCATTGTATTCTTGCCCTCATCTTTATTTTCTTTTGCTTAACAGCAATTTCAGTTTGTCACTGATAGTAAGTTCGTCTGTCACTCAGGATAATTCAGCCTGTCATCCCCGATGTTGCAGAGAACATTGTCCAGGTATCTCTTCGCCAGCCAGTTTGCCATCCCTAAATTCATGTCCAGATAATTCCCGCAGTCTTTGGGGGAAGCGCCGGGCACCTCGTCCCTGTAATCCCTGATAAACTTGAACATTTCCACCATCAGAGGAATAATATCCCGTGAAGTGTAGTCTCCCGCCAGCAGCAGATAAAATCCGGTGCGGCAGCCCATAGGACCGAAATAGATAGTCTTGTTCCCGTAGACGGGATGGTTTCTTAAGAAAGTAGCGCCCAGATGCTCAATAGTATGTACTTCTGCGGTATTCATGACGGGCTCCTCGTTGGGGCTTGTCATGCGGAGATCAAATGTGGTGATGACCTCTGCGCCCACATTGTCCTTGCGTGACACATATACGCCTGGCTGCAATTTGATATGGTCGATAGTGAAGCTTGCTATTTTTTCCATAATGATCCTCCCTCTGCATCATATATTTTAGTATACACCAAAAGAAGCGCAAAAGAAAGCAGAAAAAGCCGAAACAGAGAGTCAGGAATCGAATGCGGAAGAGAGGGCAGTCTGCCGGCTCTCATAGTAAGCGTGAACCAGACTTTTATAGCCCCAATCCTTCACGGTCTGGTAACGGATGCGGAAGTTACCCTTGTAGTGCCTGCCGGTGGCGGTATAACGGATGTATTGCAGGAAATAAGCATCCAGTTCTTTCAGGCCGGTGTCCACTGTGAGGGAGGGGAAGAACCAGCGGCTCCAGGTGAAGTTATCATCTGCGCCGGAATGGCCGTAAAATTTGCGGTTCATAGCATGAATCAGGCCGATGGCTGCTTTTTCGGGAGCAAGTCCCTTTTTCCGCTGCCAGCGGCGCAGCGCTTCCGCCTTGCGCTTTATTTTTGCCTTCGTCTTGCGCAGGGTATTATCAGACAGGTCAATTTCACCTTTTCGATAACAGAAGCCCAGGAATTCCCAGGGCTCTCCGGGAGCCGCAGTATGTACCTTGTCGGGGTTCAGACAAAGGCCCAGATCCTGTATCTGCGAACACAGGGCATCTTCGTATTCAGCCAGTTTTTCCTTATTGTCCGCAAAAAGCAGAATATCGTCAGAGTAGCGGAAGTATGTCACATTATTGTCATAAAAATAGCAGTCTGTATTTCTCAGGTATACGTTTGCAAAAAACGGCGAGATGGGAGTACCGGCCATGGCCCCGTGCCGCTCCCTGATAATGTGCCCGTTTTCCAGAACCCTGTCCTCCCGCAGAATACGGGCAAACAGCTCATACAGTGCAGGATCCTGTTCTTTGACAAAGGAAAGCCTTGACAGCAGTTTTTCCACATCAATGGAGTTAAAATAGTTGCTGATATCCACTTTCAGACAGTATTGCTCATCGATATGCGGATTCCTGCGGATGAGGTCGATGGCATCCTTTGCGCTCCGGGAGCAGCGGAAAGCATAGCAATTTTTGCAAAACCAGCCGTCAAAGCGGGATAACTGCCAGGCAATGTATTTCAGAAAAATCCCCTCGTCACCCTCGAAGGAATAGACAATGCGCTTTTTACGGGTCCCTTCTTTATTCACAGTGCGCTTTTGAGGGAGGGTAGAGGGAAAACAGTTCTGTTCCCACAGGGCACACAGGGGCAGATAGGCTTTTCTGTCCATAAAGTCACGAAGAGCCTTGTCTTCTGCGGCATTTAAGTGCCGATTCTGGAATTTGTGTTCATAGAAGCTCTGCCAGCTTTCGGGGCATGAGGCTTCACTGAGAATGCTTTGCGGAGTAGACATATGATTTCCTCATAGCGTTCGGGAAAGATACTTATTTCATGTCGGGCGCTCGCCCTATAGAATTGATACAAAAAAGAAAGAGAAAATGATTTGAAGGAATCAAACCGTGTTGATTTCCACCGGACTGAACGGATTCCCACTGCCCGTAAAGTGCCGATACAAAAGCACCGGTAACGGAACGCGCTTTGTCCCTCGCGGGCGCAGTAAAGACTGCATTTCTCTTTCTTTTTCCACAAATAATATGATGTTGTCTGATTTCAGGAAGGCATGACTGCCTTGAACCGCTCCGCGATGTAGGTCTTGCGGTTAGGCAGGTGCATCAGCAGGTTGAATGAGCCCACACCTCGATTTTTGCATGCGGTATGGGCGCGCTGCACGTATTGGCTGCGGTATTGATACTGATTCAACAGCATGATCATGACCTTGGGCTGGCCATTCAGGTAAAGCCCGTAATCAAAGCCGTGAGCCTTTTCGTCAGCGCCTAATTCCGTGGCGGGAATATCCCTGCGGAGCTCGTATCCCGGCCAGTCTTCAGCGGCAATCATTTCAATACGCTGACGTACAACATTTTCATCAAAACAACAGTCAGCATCGTCCCCGGTCTCATTCTCACGGTTCTTTTTGATTATGGTTTGGCCGTTGATCTTAACAGAAACATTGGGGGAAGCTTTCGCCTCAGCAGAAGAATCATTTCCCCTTATAGCACCCTTTACATTATCCACCACATTGTCAACTACACTGTCCACAACGCCGGAAATAATTTTGCGAGTTTCTTTTTTAAACAGATTGTCCAGAAAGCCCATGTTTATACTCCCTTGCATTATATTGCAGATTACTATTCAAAAATAAATTAAGATTCTGTCCTAAATCCTACCATATCAAAAGAGCTTTGGCAAGAAAAAGATGCTGATCCGGTATGGATTTGGTATTCCCGATGGGGTATAATTCTACAATAAGGACAGAGTCAGATGATATATACATATAGGGGGCAAATAGGTTAAAAGCTAATGATGATACGGCGTATTATAAAAAATGTTGTATATGCTGTCGGGGAAGTGAGAAGTGTATCGAAGTGTATTCTTCCGATCATGGCTGTTCATGCCGTTCTCGCAACAATAGTCGCTCTTGGAGAGCTGTTTATTATTAAGTTTATTGTGAATTATGCGTTGTCGGAAGCGTTTTCGGTAAAGAGGCTGCTTTTATATCTTATTGCTTATTTTTGCGCTGTGGGTGGAATAAATGTATTTCAGGGAATATTAATCGGCGGATATCTGGATAAGTTTGAAATGAGATTAAAAAATCATACAATGCCGAAAATTTATAAAAAAGCCAGTGAGATTGATCTGATCAATTTTGATGATCCGGCTTTTTATGATAAATTGAACAGAGCAATGGAAGAAAGCAATTCCCGACATTTTATAGTAATGGTGCAATTACATTCCCTGATGGTAAGCATACTCACATTTGTATGTGTATTTACTGTATATAATGACTTGATAATAATATGCGCGGCGTTAATAAATGTAGTAGTGTATATGATTTATTATTTTAAGCAAAATAAGAAGAGATACGAGTTTGAAAAGAGAGAGGCAAAATATTTTCGGTTTGATGATTATTTGAGCAGAATATTTTCAAGTAATGAATATGCGCAGGAACTGCGAATATCTTCGGATGCGAAAGATAAAGTTTTGGATGTTTATGCGGAAGTGTCAAAAAACTATATGAGAAATTACTCTACATATTTGAAATCTTTCTTTTACCATAGTGTACTTATGACATCAGCGGGCTATTTCATGTATTGGATTGTGAGTATATATTTAAGCGGATTGTTGTTTAACACAAGGATATCGGTGGGTGATTTTCTTGTATTGATCAATGTTGTATCGACAATGTCAATGCAATTAATAAATGTTTTACAGACGCTTCCGGATATTTATAAATCCAGCCTTTATATTGATGAAATCAAAGAAATACTTGATTATCCGACTGATTTTCGTGCAGGGGGGAAATGCCTGAAAAAAGAAGACTTTAACAGTATAGAATTTAAGGATGTCAGTTTCAGATATATCGGACAGAGAGAGTCTGCGCTGCATAATGTTTCTTTCACGATAGAAAGAAATCAGATCGTGGCAGTTGTGGGGCTTAACGGTTCAGGAAAATCAACTATCGTTAATTGCCTGTCAGGTTTATTGAAGCCGGACAGCGGAGTGATAAAGTTAAATGATGCAGAATATGGAGAATATGATACAGAGAGCCTGAGGAGCATATTCGGAACGGTTTTTCAGACATATCAGATATATGAGCAGTCCATTGCAGAAAATATTTTGATGCGGGAAGTAATGACCGAAGAAGATATATCAAAGGTCGAGCAGGCGCTTAAATATGTGGGATTGTATGAAAAAGTTATTTCCCTGGAAAAAGGGATTCATACGGTCATTTCCTCCGAAAGTGATGGCGTGGATATTTCGGGAGGAGAAAAGCAGAAGATCGCAATTGCAAGGGCATATGCCGGAGAAGCTCCTGTGCTTATATTTGATGAGCCTACCGGCGCATTGGATGTGTATGCAACAGGTTCTTTTTATTCGGATATGTTCAGGACGCGCGGAGAGAGTCCAAGAACCATCATTTTCACCTCACACAAATTGTATTATGTAAAGCAGGCGGATAAGATCATTTATGTGGAGAACGGACGTGTTTCGGAGACAGGTAGTCATGAACAGCTGATGAAGCTGGGCGGAGGATACGCCGCATTATATAAAATGCAGTCTAATGAATTTTTTCAACAAACCTGAATACGCGGAAATGAGGAAAGAGTATGAAGTGGAGCGAGAGCATAAAACTAAACATACGTATGCTGAAGCATTTATTTAAGGCATCACCCGGATACTGTATTGTAAATGCTGTAAATACAGTATGTGACAGTGCTTTTCTGATTGTCCGGACATTGTTCTATAAAAATATTATTGATGTTGTGGTGTATTCTAAGGAACCAATGGAGTATGTTATAGTCATTTTCTTAATATATTATCTGCTCATGGCAGTATCTTACTCGATCAATTTTAGAATACAAAATAATTTTAATGAAAAGGAAAAAATTAGAATTGCACAGTATTACAAAAATCTGATCTGCGGAGAGAGCATTAAAAAGAGTATTTCAAATTTCAGTGATCGCGAATACGCGGACAGACTGCATAATGCAGCATATAGTGACGGAGAACATTTGTATAGCTTTGCGGGATTCATTTTTGATTTTGTGAATGGTGTTGTCACTTTTATTTTTTTCTTTGGATTATTTATAGAGCTTCATCCTGTATTTGTGTTGGTTGCTTTTATGACTGCAGTAAAAAATATAATATGTGCTGCGAAAACAAATAAAGCGCAGTTCAAAAAGTATCAGACTGACTTAATGTTTGAAAGACATAACAGATATTTATATAATTTATTCTATTTAAAGCAATATGCTCAGGAAATGCGCATGTATCCGATAGCAGTTCATTTTGTGAAAAAATTTAAATTATTAAAGGAACTGCATTGGAAAAGTAAAAAGAAAAGTGAATATCAGATACGATATATAGAAACGTTAAGTGGAATAACAGATCTTTTTTTCTATTTATTAAGTATGATTATATTAGTATATTTTTTGATCACGCAAAAGATAACGGTAGGAGAATTCAGTATTGTTATAACCAATTTGACACTGGCTGCCGGAAATATACAGAGAGTGCTTATGTTTATACCCAATATCAGCAATGAAGCGAGATATATAAAAGATATCTTTTCGGTAATCGACCGCGAAGACTATGTTTATCCGGAAGTCAGGAATACCGATGGTCAGGAAAAAGCGGTATTTAAAAATGTATCTTTTTCTTATGACGGAGAAAATCCGGTGTTAAAGGACATAAATCTTGAACTGCCTCTGAGAGGAAAAACAGCCATTGTCGGTAAAAACGGTTCAGGGAAAAGTACTTTCATAAAACTGCTGCTGGGATTGTACAGGCCAACCGGCGGCGAAATAGAGTATTCATATCATGATGCTTATAAATGTAATACCCTGCAGCTTTTCAGCACACTTCTTCAGGATTATAAAGTATTTGCTCTCACCATTGCGGACAATATTCTGCAGAAAGGGGCAGGAGAAGAAGAACATACATATAACCTGGGAATAAAGGAGGCATTGCAATTCAGCGGGCTGCTGGAAAAGGTGGAAAGATTTCCCGACGGAATCGATACGGTTTTGTCCGGCGAATTTTCTGAAGATGGAATCTGTCTTTCCGGAGGGGAACAGCAAAAGCTGGCAATCGCAAGAGCGTACGCGAAGAACAATCCGGTCCTGGTATTGGATGAACCATCAGGCAATCTGGATCCCATTGCGGAAAGGGCACTTATCGATAAAATAAATAAGCTGGCAGAAGATAAAGCGGCGATCTTAGTAACACACGATTTGGTATACACCAAAAATGTTGATTTGGTGCTGGTTTTCGAGGATGGGTGTATTTTGGAGTATGGTTCACCAGAGGAGCTGCTTCGGGAAAAAGGGTATTATTATCGGATGATGTCAGAACGGTCAAAGCTGGAAGGAATTGTATAAGCTTTGACCGCATGCGGAGCTGAGAAATGTTACCGGCGCTGTTATTTGATGCGCCAGTAACCGTCAGCACTGCGATCCAGGAGCCGCTCGCATATCATATCCCGGCGAATAGTGCAGAAATCATCATGGAAATCAGCGATAATGAGATTCACTTCTTTTTCCGAATACAGACGGTCATATTCAAAAGACTGCACAATTACATCCAGAACAATGCGCTGCTTCTTGCGTTGGGCGGGAATTGATTTCAGCTTTCCATACTCAAAAAAGGTATCAATTACCTTCTGCCTGTATTCGGCATCCCGCTGAGCCTGCAGTTCCGCTTCATCAGATTCCTTCTGGAGGATTTCCAGAATGGTTGTCTCAAATATCTCCCTTTTTAAGGAATACATTGTGTAATATTGGCTTTTGTAGGAAGTCACCGCACCCGCGTCCGCAAGTTTTTTCAGATGAAAGGATACTGTGGAGGCAGTAATTCCCAGTCGTTCAGCCAGACGCTCCACATACATATCCTCAACGGCCAGGGATTTCAGAATCTGGAGTCGTGATTTGTCGGACAGACATTTAAATAAGCTGATAGCTTCCGATTCCGTCATTTTAATACTCATGCCTCCACCTCCCAGATTCGTTCAAAAGCAGTCTTGATATCCTGCATTGTCTCAAGTTTTAAGCTTTCGATCTGCATTTTATGCACATCATTATGCTGTTTAGCTTTCTCATAAGCCGCTTTCCAGTTTGCGGGAATTTCTTCCGCTTTAAGCAGGAAAAAGCGTATGGCGGTATCTGTGTCACCGTTGCCGGTCTTAAGCGCGACGGTAAAGACAGTTCGAAAAATATCATAGATATTGGCCTTTATCTTTTCAAAATCAGACTCATCTGAGCGCTCGTCCGCGAGCAGTTTTTCCCGGCGTTTTTCACAAGCCGCAATCTGACTGCCAAGCCATGCGGTAAACTCCTTTTGTTTTTCATTCATTATAAGATTGTCCATATACATCCTCCTTTTTTGTACCCGGCGGATATGGGCAAAAGAGAAATATTCGCCGGATAAGTCTGTTATTACAATGTTGCTTCAATCTTGCCGTAACTCACAAAATCAATATGGTCGGATGCCGTGTTTGTGCCGCCAAACATATTATTGGCACCAAAAGCGATGTGAAATGTCCCAGCCATCTTTTCGTCCAGAACCGTATATCCGCACAGGTCTGTCACATTAGGGTTCATCCCGATGCCAAGCTCGCAAAGCACCCGATTCTCCTCCGGCTTGCCGGAAAAGTACTCTGTGATTGCCGGAATACTGCTTCCGGTTAATTTGCCATCCTTAATCTCCAGGGTTGCGTTTTTGTAGAAAGTATCGTCGAGATACAAAGTTTCAAAAAATACAGTGCCCTGTGTCTTTTCCTCTACAGGTGCGATATAGACTTCACCACAGGGGAGGTCGCCATCTCCGGCATCAATGTGCCATTTTCTGCCTGTAAGATCCAGGTAGAGGACACAGTCGGTTCCTGTGCGGACAGACACCCTGTCGACCTCGGAAAAACGCTGAAGTTCACTCCTGCAGGCATCGCCTAAGGCGTCATAGTCAATATCATAGGCTCTTGTCATGCGCCGGATATAGTCCTGTGGGTCAAGGTTCGACTCGGCGGCATTGGCTGAGGTGGGGATTCTGATCTGTGTAAATCGTTTGCATTCCATCAGCTTTGCAAAGAGCCGGGACATGTAACTGCAGTAGAGCTTGAATTGTTCCGCCTCAATTTCATATCCCAGGATAACCGGCTGATATGCAAATACGTCAAGAACGGCATCAAAGCCTGAAAACAGTTGGAAATAGCGCTCATCAAAACAGCTTTCTCCTGCGGAAGTAAAAATCTCTTTATTGATGGTTCTGGATTGCTGCAGAAGAACAGGGGAAGCACCCAGGGCGGCAACTGCGGAAAGAAAATGATTTGCAATTTCCTTGTCGGCATCTTCGCCCCAAAAGTGGACCAGTACCAGCTCTCCTGCGGAAATACCACTTGCCTTTACAATTTTTGATATTGCTTCGATGTTCATCTCTATGCCTCTTTTCTCTTGAAGTTTTGTAAATATGATTATATATAGATTAAATTAAATTGTCAATAATAATTTGATATATATAAAAATAAATATAAAATGATGATTTTGTATTTATAATATTAATGAGTGTGGAAATAAAGTGCACGTTACACATAAATGGCAGGTCTCAAAAATTGACACGAATTATTCCATATGTTATCATGAGGCAATATACAACATAAAGTACAACTGATTAAGCTGCAAAGGATGAGGAGGTAAAAGCAATGGCGGAAGCGCACAAAAAGGGATTTAATGACAAGCTTGTAGAGAATGATCTGGAGAACTGCTGCAGAAGCGAGGCTGTGTGCGGACAATGTCAAAACGAGGCATGTATTATCGGATTTGCAAAGCAGTGTGTTAAAGATTATCAGAATGAGCCAAAAAAGGAAGTGCCCAACGGGGTGGAGCGTATCCCTACGATGGATTGCAAGGTGTTTGAGCAAGTGGATCTGGAAATTGCAATCGCACATATTTTGAAAGAATGCAAGGACTGCAAGGAGGACCATGTTGAGAATTGCATTATCAATGTCATCCGCAACTGCTATGAAGTAGGACTGTTCGGTGATGTGCAGCCATACGAGGGAAGCACACTGCAATATGTGATGCGGCTCAAATCCGATTTTCCTGACAGGTCTGTACAGATTGCCGAAGCATACAGAAGTTGAAAAATGCAGGTGAAGGAGATGAATATATGAATCCCGCATCCATATTAAAACTGATGAGCGCAAAGGCACAGTTTGAGCGCAATCATCCAAAATTTATGGCCTTTGTGAAGAAAGTTTTCTCCAGGTCCATGGAGGAGGGAACAATATTGGAGATTACTGTCACCAGGCCCGGTGAAGAACCGCTGACTGCGAATATCAAGGTACAGCAGTCGGATCTGGAACTGCTGGCCGAGCTGAAAGAACAGCTTAGCAGCTTTAAATAAATAATTTATTGGAGAAAGGTGTTTCTTGGGAGCAGGCGCTTCAGAGAGATGCCTTTTACAAATTTTGAAAATCTATTGTTGACAAATATCATTATATATTGTATATTTAAAATATACTATTCTTAAATTTCGTAATAACCAGGGCGTATCAGCCTGATTCATCAAATCATTTCGCAGTGTTTTCTCATCTGCACAATCCAGGAAAGGAGTCACCAATGACCATTCTGCCACCGGAAGTTCCGGACTTCAAAAGAGACATTCTGCCACTCAGCGGAGAGTTGCGTTTTCCTCTGACCCACGATTACATGTTTACCGCATCATTTCAACATAATACCTATGCCCTGAAAGGATTTCTGGCGGCAAAGCTGAATATCAATCCTGACGATATTACCAGCTTGGAAGTTATGAATCCCATGGAAACAGGTTCTTCCGTGGACGATAAGGATATTGTTCTGGATGTGAAGGTCTGTCTTAACAATAAGACGATTGTAGATATTGAAATGCAGGTGGCGCATTATGACTACCTGCCGGAGCGTTTTTTGTACCAGCTCTGCAGAATATACTCAAAAAGCCTGCCCCGAGGCGGAGATTACAGCAATCTCCCTCCCGTTATACATATTGCCATCATGGACAGTGATTTATTTCCAAAGGGTGACACCCGCAATACGGAAGATTTTTTAAGCCAATACTATCTGATGAATACAAGGGATCATCAAATTTTCAGTAGAAATTTCCATATGGAGGTGGTATCATTAAAGCATCTTGAGAATGCTGTGGACAAGGATGACCCGAATGGAATTTATCAGTGGGCAAAACTATTGAAATCCACCACTTGGAAGGAGTTTAATATGATTGCAGAAAATAATAAGTATATGGAAGCTTTAGCAGGAAGCGTCTGCACTCTATGCAATGACTCTAAATTTGCGGAGGAATGCGAGCGCCATCTCCGCGGTGAATGGGAATACAACTCCATGATGGCCGAAGCCAACCGCAAAGGAATGGCGCAGGGTCTTGAACAGGGCCTTGAACAGGGCCTTGAACAGGGTCTTGAACGGGGCCTTGAACAGGGTCTTGAACGGGGCCTTGAACAGGGTCTTGAACGGGGCCTTGAGCAGGGGCGTGAGCAGGGTATCAAGGCCCTCATCTTAGATAATCTTGAGGAGGGCAATAGTGCTGAGGCAATTCACAAAAAATTAATGCGTCATTTTTCACTGAGCAGGAATGAAGCCGAAAAGTGCTATGAACGCTATACCTGCGAAATTCAGACTGCTTCGGATATGTTATAAAACGATTTCAAAGGGGATAAACCATTTCCGGTTCATCCCCTTTTTTACTCTAATCCTTTAAAATGGAGAGGTTTGTTTAGCTGAAGTATCTCTGAAGAAGTCCCTCAAATGCCTTGCCATGTCTTGCCTCATCGCGGGCCATCTCATGAACGGTATCATGGATTGCATCCAAGCCCAACTCCTTGGCTCTCTTAGCCAGATCGGTCTTGCCTGCGGTAGCGCCGTTCTCGGCATCTACTCTCATCTGCAGGTTCTTCTTGGTGGAATCGGTGACAACCTCACCCAGCAGCTCCGCAAACTTTGCAGCATGCTCAGCCTCTTCGTAGGCAGCTTTCTCATAATACATGCCAACTTCGGGATAACCCTCTCTGTATGCAACTCTTGCCATTGCAAGATACATGCCGACCTCGGAGCACTCTCCGTTGAAATTGTCGCGCAGATCTTTGATGATGTCCTCGCGAACGCCCTGTGCAACACCTACAACATGCTCTGCGGCCCAGGTCTTCTCACCGGACTGAGCGGCAAATTTCTCAGCGGGCGCATGGCAGATGGGGCACTCAGCGGGTGCTGCATCTCCTTCGTGAACATAACCACATACCTGACATACATACTTCATAATTTTATTCTCCTTTTGTTTTATTCTCACGGGTAATGGAGTCAAAGCCATACCTGCATGGCTCTGACAGACTGCCCGGACAGTTACATTTTCGCAGTGTGCTCTGTTCCGTTGAGCTTCGTGCATTTTCCGCAGATTCCGTAAAAATAAGTAATATGACCGGCGATATATCCGTCGAAATTGGCGCCTGCAATTTCTGTTATTTCCTCAATGCTGTCCATTTCCAGATCACTTACACAGCCGCATTCTGAGCAGACAAAATGGTAATGGGGAGAAGTGTCGGCATCAAAGTGATCCACACCGTCCCCCACGCGCAGCCGCCGGATTTCTCCGATGTCCGCAAGGAGAGTGAGATTGCGGTATACGGTCCCAAGGCTGATATTGGGATTTTGCTGCCGTACATTCATATATACCACATCCGCAGTAGGATGATCCTTACGGGTCATCAGAAAATTTTTGATCATTTCCCTCTGTCTGCTGTGTTTTAGTGTGGCCACCGCCGTCTCCTTTCTAAAAATCAGTAATCGTTACTGATTTTATTATATAGATTTTTATTCAAATGTCAACAGAACAATTTCAATTTGTACTTTCCCTTGTCCTCTCCAGCCGTCCGCCCAGCCGGCTCAGGATTTCGTTGGTGATCGTTCCGCATCGCGCGGCCAGTTCTCCCGCAGTGATTTCCTGCATGCCGGAGCGGCCGATGAGAATCGCGGTGTCTCCCTGAGCAACCTTTGGAATCCGGCTCACATCCACCAGAGTCTGATCCATGCAGATGCGTCCGATAACGGGGGCGCTGTGTCCGTTGATCAGGACGCGCCCGTTTCCGTCGGATAGGGCTCTTGGCAGCCCGTCCGCATAGCCGATGGAAAGGACAGCCAGCTTCATGTCATGGTCGGCGGTAAAGGACAGTCCGTATCCGGCGGATTCGCCGCTGTGCAAAGTGCGCAGTGAGGATACCTGTGCTTTCAGTGACAGAACAGGACGGAGAGAAGGATTGTTATCCTCATCTCTGCTTAACAGTCCATAGAGAGCTATGCCGGGGCGCACATAATCTGCAGCTGCGTCAGGGTAGTTCAGGATACCATAACTTGAGAGCAGGTGAAGTCCTCTGCAGGGGCAGCCTTTTGCTTTCAGCACTTCTATGACCTGAAAGAAAGCGGCAAGTTGGCTCTCGGTGAAGGAACGGCTTTCTGGACCATCGGAGTCGCAGGCGGACAGATGGGTATATATTCCGTCAACCATAAGATTCCCTATTTCATATATGGCAGCAATCTGCTCCATGTCCTCGCAGCGTATTCCCAACCGGTGCATGCCTGTGTCCACGGCAATGTGTACATGCAGCCGGATTCCGCTCTGCTGCAGGCATTTCGCATAGGTGTAGTCCAGTACTGTCTGCGTCAGGCGGTAACGGCGCAGCTGCGGGAACTGGTCGGGAGAGGTGTAGCCTAAGATCAAAATCTCTCCTTTGACACCTGCCTTTCGCAGTTCTATCCCTTCTGACACACAGGCGACACAGAAGGAATCAACACCCAGGCGGTTTAATTCTTTTGCAATCGGAACCGCGCCGTGGCCGTATGCGTTTGCCTTTACCGCAGGCATCAGCTTACACTCCGCAGGCAGACGGGATTGCAGAAAACGGACGTTGTGTTCCAGGGCATCCATATCCAGCTCAATCCAGGCGCGGTGTGTGAGGGGAGCGTCCGGCGCTGACGCGCTTTCATGCATAATTCGGCTGTCAGCCGCAGGTTTGAGTCTGCCTCGAAAGCTTTTGGGTAATTTTTCCCGTATCAGGGTCAGAAAAATACCGGCGGCAGCGGACAGGAGAGAGACAGTCAGGTAATGGATCAGGCTGTTGTCCACCAAAACAGCCGTCAGGTGCAGCGGCTTCGCGGCACCGCGAACTATCACAATGAAAGCCGGATGCAGGATGTAGATCCACATGGCGGCAGTACGGAGCCTTTTTTGCGAGGCAATCCCGGGCATGGTCAACAGCAGCCGGTATAAGAAGAACATCACTGGTACAAGAAAAATATACATGCTGTCATGGCGCTGAAGCGAAAAAGAGTGAAGAAGAAATGCTTCTGCCGTCATTGTGCCGAAAGAGACAGCCAGACAGATGCCGCAGGGCAGGGGCTGAGAGAGCAGGCCTTTAACGCTCTGATGTCGGAGGGAGACAGACCCGGATTCTCCTGCACGCTTTTCCTGCCGTGATTCGGTTGAGTAGGAGAGTCTTCCGGCCCAAATGCCCAGCAGCAGAAAAAGCGGCGCCAGAAATAAACCGTTACGGGTGTAGGAGAAGAGATGGAACATAGCTTCATAGGCCCCATTGAGAAAAGGAACCTTTGCTGCCAGCCCAAAATAGCTGTCGCCCAGCAGGCCTGTCATATAAAGGAGGGAGGAGATGACCAGCGCAATCCGAATACTGCAAAAACGACTCAGTAGGCTCACGATCAGTACTCCCAGAATGCAGGCAGGAAAATACCACAGGTGATAGAAAGTGCCGTCATATATCAGCATACGCAAAACCTCCGCGATTGAAGCTTCCCGGTAGTGCCCTGCGTAGATTCCCAGAGGCAGGTACAGCAGGATGGCACCGCCGTAAAGCAGACACAGCTTTAAAAGGCACCGCTTCACAGCGCGTCCTGCGGAAGCGCTCTGCAAGTGGGGGGGGCAGACATGCCCGGCATTGTCGGAAGTGAAGAGCGCACTCAGAGTAAAATGACCTGTAACCATAAAAAAGAACGGAACGGCTACTCTGGCGAGGACTCGGGTAAAGAAAAAATCCGCATTCGCACTGACGGAGGTCAGGGGTGACGTGTGGATAGCGATAACAAGAAAGGCCGCAATCAGGCGGAACCGGTCAAGACGGCCGTAATTCTTTTGTGTATTCATATTTCCTCCCATTCCGTGATAATAAAACCATCAGTGTTATTGCCGGAAACAGTGCATGGCAGATCATCGGGAAACTCCACGGAAAAAGCTTCCCGGGCGGAAAGATAGCTGATCCGGATCTTACGCGAGCCGTTTCGAACAGAATACGCATTGCAGTCATAAGGGAACTGCTTGACAAATTCGATATATTCTTCCAATGTCAGGTCGTTTTGTTCCATTATTTCGGCGTGAGGCGTCCCCACATAGCGAAAGTGCCAGGGTTCGTGTCCGATACCTGTAACGCACTCTTTTCCTGCAGGGTAACGGAGAATAAAGCCGTATTTTGACGCCTTTTTCCGAAAAGTCTGACAAATGCCGGTGTAGGGGAAATCAGGGCGTATGAAATCAATATTTTCCTGTTTTAAACCTAAGTCTATGGCAAGTCCGGTCTGGTGTTCGCTGTGGCCGGGAAGCGCTACATATTTCCGGGTAAACTCAAGTCCGTTTTCCAGGAGTGAATCGTCCCAGATACGTTGCTGCTCCGCAAGGGGGCGGTAGCCGCTGACGGGAACGATAGAGCGCCAGCCGTGGATTTCCTGCATCAACTCATTCAGCAGAATCGCAGCGCATCTTTGCAGAAGAATTTCAGGCATCCTGTCCCGAACAGGCACCAGAAAGTCCTCAGGCTCTCTCTGAAGACCATGGTGTTCATTTACCAGTATCAGATTTCCGGTGTATATACTTTGTTCAGTTAATGTGAGCATTGGGCGTCCTCCAGAATCATGGTCAGAATCTCGGTGAAGCTGTATCCTGCCGCTTTCATCATACCGGGGTATCGGCTGTGGGCGGTGAAGCCGGGGATAGTATTGACTTCGTTGAATACAATTTCGCCTGCCGGTGTCAGGAATAAGTCAACCCTGGCGAAACCGCTGCATCCCAGGGCGCGGTAAATGCATTTGGCGGCTTCCTTGATTTCGGCGGATTTCTCCGGGCTGATCCTGGCGGGAACATGAATGGCAGAGGTTTTCAGGGTGTATTTTTCCGTGAAATCAAAAAATCCTCCGGAGAGCTGAATTTCATCCACCTCTCCTACGATCAGGTCAGAGCTGCCCAACACGGCGCAGCCTACCTCAAAACCTTCAATGTTCTCTTCTAAAATGACGAGAGTGTCATATTGTAGAGCCAGAGAGAGGGCGGGAATAAGCTCGTCAGGAGTATTGACCTTTGTGACACCATAGGAGGAGCCTGCTCTGACGGGTTTCACATAGAGGGGATACCCGATTTCCCGGGCAAAATCTACGGCCTGCGGTGTCTGCGCTTCCACCACCAGCGCCTTCGGAACCCGGATTCCGGCAAGGCCTGCAAGCTTGTGTGCTCTGTCCTTGTCCATACACAGGGCAGATGCCAGAACACCGCAGCCCGCCAGAGGAATGCCTGCGAGCTCCAGCAATCCCTGGAGAGTGCCGTCCTCACCGTTTTTGCCGTGCAGTACAGGGAGTGCGATGTCTATGGGGATACGCTCTGTGCCCGTCTCTCTCAGCAAAAGCAGGCAGCAGTCGCCCCGGCTGGGGGAAAGAGCGGCGGGCGTGCAGTCCTCCACGTTCTGCCAGGTGTCCTCCAGAATTTTTTCTGTGGAACCGGTATAGTAATACCATTTTCCTTCTCGGCTAATGCCAACGGTGACCGGGTTGTACCGGTTGGGGTCCAGATTCAGGAGAACGCCGGAAGCGGAGGAGAGTGAGACGCTGTACTCTGAGGAACAGCCGCCAAAGAAAATTAATACATTTTGTTTTTTCATAAGATTTTCCTTTCCTGTCTATGGCACAATAGTCAATGCCGGATGTTGAAACCGGACATAAAAAAGTCCTGTCCGATACAAAAAGTGTACCAGAACAGGACATTTTATCTTTTTAGCTTCTATTTCCGAAGCACTAAGAATTTATGAGGAAAATCTTACGGATTTCATACAACGGCGGACGGTTTCTGATCCGCCGGGTAGTTTTCAGCCCATGGGAAACTTTACTGTGAAGGTAATGGTTTCATTTTCGCTGGCGGCGGAGATTGTGCCCCCGTGAAGCTCCACAATTTCCTTTGAGATAGCCAGTCCGAGGCCTGCGCCGCCGGTGGCGGTAGCCCTGGAGGAATCCAGGCGGAAGAATTGCTCGAAGATGCGGTTCAGCTTGTCGGGAGGGATAGTCCTGCCATGGTTGCTGACCGTAATGATCACACAGCGGTCGGCAATGTCCACACCGGGAACCGCGTTTGCAGCAGAATCTATGACCGGGGCATGGAGGGCAGTATGGTCAGGCCGCATGGAAAGCAATATTTCCGTGCCCGGATAGCTGTAGTTCACGGCGTTCCGTATCAGATTGTCAAATACCCGCTCCATTTTGACCGGATCGCAGAGCAGTTCCACATTCGGGGCAATCTCCGTCCGCCAGCTCAGATTCTTTTCTGTGAGTATAGGGAGAAATTCGTTGGTAATCTGTTCCAGCATACGGCTCAAATGAACCTGCTCTTTATCCAGAGTCAGTGTGGTCAGATTAAACCTTGTAATGTCAAAAAATTCGTTGATCAGGTCCTCCAGACGCATAGCCTTATCCAGAGCAATACCAGTATAACGTTCCCGGAATTCCGGAGAGAGCCGGGGTTCATCCCGCAGCAGAGTCAGGTATCCGATGACGCTGGTGAGAGGTGTCTTCAGGTCGTGGGCAAGATAGACTACCAGATCATTTTTACGCTGCTCCGCCTCTTTTGCCAGTATGGCGTTGCGCAGGGCCTGTGCCCGCACCAGATTCAGGTTGTTCTGAATGTCTTTCAGGGAAGAGGACAAAGTAATGGCACTGTCGGAAGGAGATACAAGCTGTTCCGCGGCCGCCACAATTTCATCCAGATACCGCAGAGGCCTGCATACAAAGTGCCGGGTCAGGACGATCCAACCTATGACATAGATAAGAATAATCCAAAAAGGAAGCGTTTCCCGGACAATCTGGGCAGTCCAGAAAATAGGGCTGGATTGGTCTCCTGTCAGCCTTCGGTAATAGATGTAGAGAGTAAAGGCCATCAGTATAAGTGCTCCCGTGATCACCACATAAAGGATTAATGCCATGGCATACTGCATCATGATCTGCCGGGAGGTCTGTCTGCTGTATTCGCTTAAAGGTTTGTTTTGGCGTAAAGAAAATATCTTATTCAACGGTGTATCCCACCCCCCAGACTGTTTTGATATATTTCGGCTTTCTCGCCGGCTCCTGCATTTTTTCCCGGATTCTTGCAATGTGTGTCATGACGGTATTGTTGCTGTCCAGATATGCCTCGCCCCAGACGGCGGCAAAAAGCTCCTCGGAGGTGACCACATTTCCCTGATGCTCACAGAGGTGCCAGAGGATATTGAATTCCAGAGGAGTCAGAGCCAGTTCCTTTCCGTTTAAGGTACATTTGTGGCTGCTCTTTGAAATATGGAGACCGCGAATATCAATCTCCTGACCGGAAGCAGGTCCTCCCGGCACATTGTAGCGTGTGTAGCGTCGCAGCTGTGTCTTCACTCGTGCAATCAGTTCCAGGGGATTGAAAGGCTTGGTAATATAGTCATCTGCACCCAGGGTAAGCCCGGTGATTTTGTCCATGTCCTCCACCTTTGCCGTCAGCATGATGATGGGGAAAAGGTATTTTTCTCTGATTTTCCGGCAGAGGGCAAAGCCGTCCATGTCCGGCAGCATCACATCCAGGATTGCCAGGCTGATTTCCTCCTCTCCCACACATGCAAGGGCATCTGTGGCATTATAAAACTTGCAGACCTGATAGCCTTCGTTCTGCAGATAGACTTCTACCAGATCAGCAATTTCCTTTTCATCGTCAACAATCAGTATTTTCTCATTCAAGACTCTTGTACCCCTTCGATCATTTTCAAAGTATATCTTATCGCCTGGCGGGAAAAAAGTAAATATACCCGCGGAAATTGTAAGAAAATCGTAAGTTTAGATTTTTTTTATGATAATATTTTTTTCAATTTACACTTTTTCACGGGAAGCGTGATATAATTACCCTATTAACAATGGGGGAATGCCATGAAATTTAAGACAAGACTTCGTGTTACTTTTATTACAATCATACTTTTGCCGTTGTTTCTGACATCAATTGCGTTTTGTGTAATTGGTCTGTATCTGACAAGTGCGCAGAGGGGACTGCCTGCAGCGGAATTGAGCTACGAGAATATGCGGGAGCTGATGGAGACCACGGACAAGGCTTTTTTTGTATTGAAAGAACAGGCTCGGACAGACGTAACCAGGCTGGCGGACAGGGAGTATCTGATTCGGATTAACGCAGAGATTGCCAGAAGATCCACCGACATCATTGTGCGAAAAGGTTCCGAGCTTTACTATGCCGGAAATAAGGAGGCAGCGCAGGATATTCTGCCGAAGCTTCCGGATTACGGGGATGCGGACCTCTCGGAGGAATCCGGCATTTACTATGGCGAGTATAATAAATTTGTAAAGCAGATTGATTTTCTCTTTCCGGACGGGGATGAAGGCAGCGTTTTTGTGGTGACCAAGGCCAGTGCGCTGATCTCGAAACAGCTGCTGGTTGACATGTCTGTGGCCATTTTCCTGATTTTGATATTTACCAGTATCATGCTGACCAGGTGGATTCACAGGGGAGTGTTTCATCCTGTCACCGAGTTGAATGTTGCTATGCAGAAGATCAAGGATGGGAATTTCGAATATGCGCTGGAGACGAATATAAAGGGCGAGATCGGGGATCTGTATCATAATTATGAAGACATGCGTCTGAGACTGAAGGAATCCACGGAGGAGAACAGGGAGAGTGAAAAGCAGAACAGAGAGCTTATCAGCAATATCTCCCATGACCTGAAGACGCCCATCACTGCCATCAAGGGTTACGTGGAAGGAATTATGGACGGTGTGGCCGACACGCCGGAAAAGATGGATAAGTACATTAAGACTATCTATAACAAGGCAAATGACATGGAGCGTCTGATCAATGAGCTGACTTACTACTCCGGCATTGACAACAACAGAATTCCCTACAATTTCCACCGGATCAATGTGGCGGATTACTTCGGTGACTGTCTGGAAGAGGTGGGAATCGATCTGGAGCAGAGGGGCATAGAGTTGAACTACTCTAATCTGGCCAGTCCTGATACAGTGGTTATCGCTGATCCGGAACAGATGAAAAAGGTTATCAACAATATTATCAGCAACAGCATAAAATACATGGACAAGCCTCATGGAACCATCGACATCCGCATTCTGGACGAGGTGGATTCCATTCGGATTGAGATTGAGGACAACGGGAAGGGGATCGCGCAGAAGGATCTGGGAAGAATATTTGAACGATTTTTCAGAACGGACGCCTCACGCAACTCTGCTCAGGGTGGCAGCGGTATCGGGCTTTCCATTGTTAAGAAGATTATTGAAGACCACGGGGGGTACATCTGGGCAACCGGAAAGGAAGGCGAGGGAACCTGTATCCATTTTGTGCTGAGAAAGTATATTGAGCTGCAAAGGGAATAGGTAGTGATACTGGCTTATATTATAATGGGCGCCGTCCGGAGGCGGCAGAATGAGAGGTAAAGATGAGCAGGATTTTAATTATTGAGGATGAGGTTGCAATTGCAGATTTGGAAAAGGATTATCTGGAACTGTCGGATTTCCAGGTTGACATCTGTAACAATGGGGATGAGGGACTGACGACAGCGCTCTCAGGGGATTACAACCTTGTGATTCTGGATTTGATGCTGCCGGGCATAGATGGTTTCGAGGTATGCCGGAGAATTCGGGACGAGAAGAATATTCCCATCATCATGGTGTCAGCGAAAAAAGATGACATTGACAAGATTCGGGGATTGGGTCTGGGCGCGGATGATTACATGACAAAGCCCTTCAGCCCCAGTGAGCTTGTGGCGAGGGTGAAAGCACATATGGCGCGGTATGAGCGGCTGGTGGGAACCAACCAGAAGCCGCAGAATGACATGGTGGAAATCCGGGGAATACGAATTGACAAGACGGCTCGCCGGGTCTATGTGGACGGAGTGGAGAAAACTTTTACCACCAAGGAGTTTGACCTGCTGACCTTCCTGGCGGAAAATCCCAACCATGTGTACACCAAGGAAGAGCTGTTCCGGGAAATCTGGGACATGGACTCTATCGGGGACATAGCCACTGTCACGGTGCATATCAAGAAAATCCGGGAGAAGATTGAGGCGGATACCGCAAAGCCCCAATATATCGAAACGATTTGGGGAGTGGGGTATCGGTTTAAAGTGTAAGACAAAATCCAGATAAAAGGGGCGCGGTTGGAGAATGCTTCCGGAGGCTTTTTTAGACAGAATGCAGCAGACGCTGGGAGATGAATATGAGGAGTTTTTGAAGGCCTTTGAAGGGAAAAGGCATCAGGCACTGCGGTTGAATGCTTTAAAGGCAGGGTCCGGGGGAAAGAATGCGGCGGAAGCGAAAAATATTATTTCACGGCTGACACCGGTTCCCTGGGCGGAGAATGGATATTATTATGAGGCTGAGATGCAGCCGGGGAAGCATCCCTATCATGAGGCGGGTCTGTATTATATTCAGGAGCCAAGTGCCATGGCACCTGCGGAGCTTTTGGATGTAAATCCGGGGGACAAGGTTCTTGATCTGTGCGCCGCTCCCGGAGGAAAAAGCACCCAGCTGGCGGCAAAGCTTAAGGGAAAGGGTATCCTGATATGTAATGAAATCCATCCGGCCAGGGCCAGGATATTGTCGGAAAATGTGGAGCGCATGGGCATTCGGAACGCCTGTGTCACCAACGAGACGCCGGAGCGTCTCCTGACCGGATTTCCGGAATATTTTGACAGGATTCTGGTGGATGCCCCCTGCTCAGGGGAGGGAATGTTTCGCAAGAATGAGGATGCCTGTGAGGAGTGGAGCCCGGAGAATGTATTGATGTGCGCCGCCAGACAGGATGAGATTCTGGACTGTGCGGCGCGAATGCTGCGTCCCGGCGGCAGACTGGTGTATTCCACCTGCACCTTTGCAACCCGGGAAGACGAAGGCAGTGTGGAGAGGTTTCTGAGCAGACATGCTGATTTCAGACTTGTTCCTATAGATGCGGAAAAGGCGGGGCTGCGGGACTGTGGAGGGCAGCTTGCCGGAACCGTAAGGCTTATGCCTCATAAAGTCATGGGAGAAGGACATTTTGCGGCGGTTATGGAGAGAGAGGGCCCTGCCTTGAAAGAACGGCGCAGCGTTGCCGCGGGCGGAGGCTTTAAGCAGATTTCCGGGAAGGAGCTGGGAGATTATCTGTCCTTTTGCGGGGAAAATCTGAGGTGCGTTCCGGGGGCCGGACCGGAGCGGGGCGGAAAGACTCCGGGAAAAGCCGGAACCTGCTCAGGCAGCGAAGACAGCGCCTGCTATGTCCGGCTTGGAGACCATATCTATCTTGTGCCGGAGGACATGCCGAATTTGAGAGGACTGAAGGTTCTGCGTCCCGGTCTGCACCTGGGAGAGCTTAAAAAGAATCGGTTTGAGCCTTCTCATGCCCTGGCTCTGGTGCTCTCGCCGGAGGAGGCGGTTCATGTCCTGGATTTAAAATCGGATGAATCCACGGTTCTCTCTTACCTGAGCGGCGAGGCGTTTTCGGCGGAAGGGGAGAAAGGCTGGTATCTGATCTGTGTGGACGGTTTCTCTCTTGGCTGGGGAAAGTTGTCAGGCGGCATCATGAAAAATCATTATCCCAGAGGCCTGAGGGTGAATTTGTAATGAAAACAGAAATCATATATGAAGATAAGGATTTACTTGTCATAAGGAAACCGGCGGGACTTGCCACTCAGACCGCCAGGGTGGGACAGGCGGACGTAGTCAGCGAGCTGAAAAATTACATAGCGGCCTCCGGAACGGCGGAGCCGCCTTATCTTGGGATAATCCACCGCCTGGACCAGCCGGTGGAAGGGCTGCTGGTGTTTGCCAAAAACAGGAAAACGGCTGCGGCGCTCACAAAACAGCTGGGCGGGCAGGGGGAAGACTGTACGCTGAACAAAAGATATTATGCCGTTTTGTGTGGAAAACCTTCTGAAAAGGAAGGGGAACTTGTGGATTACATATACAAGGATATGCAGAAGACGGGGAAGGCCGTAATTATTGAAAATTATACAGAGGATTCCGGGAATGACGGTGGCAAGGGCTCAGTAAATGCCAAAGACAGCCGAAAAAAGCATGGTGGCAACACAGTAGATCCCGGAGACGGCAGAGGAAAACCGGAAGCCCCGGCAGGAAGCCGGAGCGGGATAACGCCGAAAAAAGCAGTGCTTCAGTACAGGATTCTGCAAACGGTCCGTACAACGTCAGGGGAGGATATTTCTCTTGCGGATATTCGGATCGAGACAGGGCGGTTTCATCAGATTCGGGCCCAGATGGCTCACGCCGGAATGGCGCTTTTGGGAGATGATAAATATGCCGATGAAGCTGTAAAAGCATGTTCCCGGGGGTTGGGAATCCGGACTGTGGCGCTTTGTGCCGGAAGCATTGCCTTTGTCCAGCCTGTGACGGGGGAGAGACTGCACTTCGAGACCAGACCCAGGTCGAAGGCATTTTCCTTTTTTGAATTGTAATCTGTGGTTTTTAACCGGTTTACCATATCCCGTATAATTGCCTTGACTTATTGTATCGGAGGCAGGGGGAAATGAGAGAAAAACAGAAGATATGCGGGATGGGGAGAGAGCATGGAAGAAAAAGAAATCACACTGGTCGAAAAACTGAAAACTAATATAAACCAGGTATTCGTGGGTAAGGAGGACGTGGTGGAGAATCTGCTGGTCTGCCTGTTTGCGGGAGGACACGTGCTTTTGGAGGATGTGCCGGGGGTGGGCAAGACTACTCTGGCATCAACTCTTGCAAAGAGCATGGGATGCAGCTTCGGGAGAATTTCATTTACACCGGATACATTGCCCGGTGATGTAGCCGGGGTTTCCGTTTACAATATGAAAACCGGTGAATTTGAATATCGGCCGGGGGCGGTGATGCATCAGATCCTGCTGGCGGATGAGATCAACAGGACGGCTCCGAAGACTCAGGCAAGTCTTCTGGAGGCTATGGCGGAGGGGCAGGTGACGGTGGACGGAGAGGTTCACATACTGCCTCGTCCGTTTATGGTAATTGCTACCCAGAACCCGGTGGAATTTCTGGGCACTTATCCTCTGCCGGAAGCGCAGATGGATCGCTTTATGATGCGGCTGTCCATAGGATATCCGGATCGAAGCCAGGAGATCCGCATGGCGGCCCAGGCTTTGGCAGGCCGGACGCCGGACAAGACAGAAGCAGTGTGCGGAACGGAGGATGTACTGGCAATTCGGGAGGCGGTTTGCAGGGTTTCGGTACAGGAACCGCTTTTGGGGTACATGGAGGATATAATCACTTTGACCAGGCAGGAGAGCCGTTTTGTGCTGGGGGCCAGTCCCAGAGCCGTTTTAGCGCTGATGCGCGCATCTCAGGGAAGAGCATTCCTGCAGAGGAGGGATTATGTAAAGCCGGATGATGTGAAGGCTGTCGCCATGCAGGTGCTCCTCCACAGGCTGGTGTTATCCCCTGAGGCGAAGCTGCAGAAGGCCGATGGCGCAGGCATTCTTAAAAGCCTTATTTTGAAAGCAAAGGTACCCGTGTAAGAAGGAAAAGGTATCTAATGAGGAAACACAGATTATTATTTCTATGTCTATGGGTTTTGTCCCTGATAACAATCAGTTTTTTCGGAGGCGCAGTCAGCTACGGCTTCTTTTTCGGCATGACTCTGCTGCCGGCGGTTTGCCTGATTTATATCCTCTGTGTGGCTCTCTGCTTTAAAATTTATCAGGAACTGGGTAACAGAAACATGGTCTGCGGTCAGCCGGAGGACTATTTTTTTGTTCTCCAAAACGAGAGTCTTTTTGCTTTTACCGGGGTCAGCGTCAGGCTATTTTCCGATTTTTCCTATGTGGAGGAGCTCCCCGGAGACACTGAATTCGAACTGCTGCCGGGAGACGAGTTTACTTATAAGACCAGGCTGGTGTGCAAATACAGAGGGGAATACGAGATAGGAATCAGGGAAGTGGTGGTGACCGATTTTCTGCGGCTTTTCAGGGTGAGCTATCCCCATTTCGGAGTTATCAAGGCGCTGGTGCAGCCAAAGATTGTGCGGCTGGAAGAGCTTAAGGGCATGGAGGAATTTCAAACGCCTCTCCAGAGGGAAACCTTTGCGGGGATGGAGCCGGATATTCTGGTTCGGAATTACACAGAGGGAGACTCTTTAAAGCAAATTCACTGGAAATCCACGGCCCGGGAGGGAAAACTGCTCACCAGGCTCAGAACAGGGGAGGAGAAGCGGGGGATATCTATCTTCTGCGATATGACCCGTTTTGGCAGGTGTCCTGAGGAATATCTGCCCGTGGAAAATAAAATGTTGGAGGCTCTGTTGGCGATTGCCTGCTATTTTGCCGAAAAGAATGTGGGATTTTCCGCATATTACACTCAGGGCGGGACGGTGAGGAAGCAGGTGAGGGGCATGCAGGATTTTGATGACTTCTACCGGAGTGTGTCCATGGTGGATTTCAGGAAGGATGGGGATATCCTGAATCTGATGGGCCAGGTGACGGCCCAGGGGGAACTTTGGGACAGTGGGATTACATTCTTCGTGCTGCATGAGCTGGACGGCCGGATGATGGAGGCAACACGTAAGCTGGCAGCCGGCGGCATGGCCGTGGTACTGTATGTGGTAACTGACGGGGATATCAGCGAATATGTGAAGCAGGGCGGCGGGAGAAGGAGAATCATTCGGATTCCCATTGAAGAACCCCTGGAAGGGAGGCTGTGATGAACAGAGGCTTCCACTTCAATGAAAAAGCGGCTTACCGTGTGCTGAACGCATGTCTGCTGGCATGTATTGTATTGTTCGGTGCTGAACGTTTTCTGGGAATCGGGGAGCCGAAAGGGATGCACGTTGCGGTGGTGCTTGCCGTGCCGGGTGTGTTGGCAGGTATAAACTATATGACGGCCAGGGGCAGGATCATTTGTCTGGCTGTCCTGTTAATTATCCTGTGTGCAGCCATGGCAGCGGGATCCGGGGGCAGTGTCGCCTTCTGGCAGTCTTTCTTTCCCTGGCTGTTGGGTAGAGGGTCGGCGCCCGGGGAATGGGAATTGGGATATGGGCTGTTACAGACTGCCATGCTTGCGGGAGGATGCTATCTGCTGCAGATTCTGTTTGAGAAGGTGTCGTTACTTAAGGATGGCGCGGCTGTTGTTCTCTCGGGGATTCTGGTTTTCTGCCTGTTGGCCGGACGTGAGATGAACCATTTCGGAGTGGCGTTTTTGATCTGCTACGTTCTTATTGTCTGGGAAGAACATGTGCAAAAGCATTGGGAAAAGCGGCGGGGGAAAAGGGGCGGCTTTGAGGCTCATACTTTTTGGATTCTGCCTTTTCTGGCCTTGTATCTGGTTTTGCTGGCAGTCATGCCTGTCCCGGAGAAGCCCTATGACTGGATGTGGGCAAAAAATATATATCATCAGCTCAAAGAGCCCTTTCTGGCTTATATCCAAAACATCAAATGGGGCAGCCGGGAGGGCTTCGGCATGGCATTTACCGGTTTTAGCCGGGAGAGCGACATGGGGGGAGATTTACATGAGGTCTCCCGGGAAATCATGCATGTACAGGTGCAATCCACGGCCGTGGATTATCTGTATCTGACGGGAGCAGTATATGATAATTTTGACGGGAGGGGATGGAGTCAGACACAGGAAGGATACGATGATGCCGCTTTTCTGGATACGGCGCAGACACTGTATGCGGTAAAGAATTATAACATGCAGTATCAGGGGGATTATCTGAAAGAAATCAGGGCGGATATCAGGTATGAGGATTTCCGCACCGGATATGTGTTCGCACCGCTGAAGGTCTGGGGTTTGGAGAAGGAAAATTCACGTAAAGGTCCGGATTATGTCTGTGAGGACGGTACCCTGTGCTGGAACGGGCGGAAGGGCTATGGGACGGAATATACGCTGCATTATTTTAGGATGAATGCGGGACAGCCTCAGTTTGACCTTTTTCTGGAGGAGGCCGGCAGGGCGGAAACGGAAAACCCGGAAGTAAACCGGGAGGTCTGGGAAACAGTCATGGCGGAATGCGAAAAGCGAGTGGGGCGGGTATTCTCCCTGAAAGACTTGGATGACTGCAAGAAGGAGATATATGAGCGATATCTCGGGCAGGTGAGGCTGTCAGAGGAAATAGCGGATTGGCTGGGGAAAATCGTGGCGGATGCCGGGACGAATGTGGAGAAGCTGCGGGCAATCGAAAGAGCATTGTCCGCATTGACGTATACGCTCACGCCCGGGGAACTGCCGGACAGTGTGGCGGATGCCGGGGATTTTCTGGATTATTTTCTGCTGGAAAGCAGACAGGGCTATTGCACTTATTTTGCCACAGCTTTCGTGCTGCTGGCAAGGGCGGAGGGTATTCCCGCCCGGTATGTGCAGGGATACTGCATTCCTCTGGGGGAGCAAGGGGAGGCTCTTGTCTATTCCAATATGGCTCATGCCTGGCCGGAGATATATCTTGATGGCGTGGGTTGGATCCCCTTTGAACCTACTCCCGGGTACGGAAGCGCACGGCTGGATTCGTGGAAATTGCGGCAGCCGGTGGAAGATTCCATGCCGGACGGAGATTCCTTGCCGGGAGAGAATTCGGAATCCGCCCCGGCAGCAGGGGACGGGGAGTATGCACCGGATGCGGATGGAACGGATGAGGAGGATGCGGATTCAGGAGAGGAAAAAGTCACGGGTTATTCATGGAGGCTGTTTGGCTATACTGTATCGGCGGTTCTGTGTGTGTGCGGGATTCTGCTTGCCATTGACAATGCCCTGGGCAGGTACAGATACAGGAGGATGGATCCGGTGGAAAGGTACAGGGCTGAGGTTTTCCGAAACCTGAAAGTGCTTTCCCGGTTCGGGCCTGAGAGGCAGGAATGGGAGACTCTGGAAGAGTTCAGGGAAAGGGCCGGGCACATGCCGGGGCTGTACAGGGAAGGAAGTGAAATGCCCCTCCGCTTTTTTGAAAACTATGAAAGAGTGGTATACGGCGGGGAAGTCGTGGGGGAGGATATGATAAAAGAAGTCCTTGAAGAGAGGGAGCAGCTTTTTGAACTGCTAAAGGAGGAGAAGAAATGGGTCTGGCTGTACTGCAGGATAAGGATGTATTTAGGGAAGTATAGATTTTAGCCCGGGGAATTCAAAGAGATTTGTAAATAATAAATATTTATGAAAAAACGAACCATACTAAAACCAGTAGCGCCGGCATGTCATAACCAAATGGCATGTCATGCCACGGCGAAGGAAGCATGCCGGTGTGGGAGGTTTAGTGTATGGCGGATAAAATAAAAGAAAATAGAATTTTGACACTGCTCCTTTTGACGGGGGCAGTTTATTTTTTTCTCAGGTTCATCGTTCCGTTGACAGCGCCGGTGCTGATTGCCATGCTGTTTGTAACCATCTTTGGCCCGCTGCTCCAGAAGATGCAGAGCAGACTGAAAATACACCGTCAGGTGGGAGCGGTGATCCTGCTCCTGCTGGCATGTGCTTTTCTGGGAATTTTAGTCTGGGTGCTGTTTTCGTGGATTGTGGGAAGCGTGCCCGGATGGTTCACGGGGCTGGACTCCCTGGAGGAAGACATTTACTCCGTAATACATGAAATCTGTAAAACCATCGGCAGGGCTATCAGGATTGACAGCACTTATCTGGAGGACACAGTTGTCTCCGGCATCCGGGAGGGAATTGACTGGTTTCAGCAAAAGATGGTGCCGGGAATGTTGTCGCAGTCCCTGGAATTTGCCAGGGCAGTGGTGGCATTCGGAGGTTTTCTGATCATTTTTTTGATTGCCACCGTATTGCTGGCCAAGGATTATGATGACATTATGAACCGCATGCTGGACAGGGAGGAATGCTACCTGTTTCTGGAGATTATCTGCGGTATCATACGATACATTGCTACCTACGTGAAAGCACAGATCATTATCATGAGCATAATCGGCACACTTGCGGCAGCAGTGCTGGGAATCAGCGGTATCAGTCAGGGCGTTCTCTGGGGGCTGCTGGCTGGAATACTGGATGCCCTTCCCTTCATCGGAACAGGAATTGTATTGGTACCCTTAAGCATACAGCAGTTTATCCTGGGAAATTATGTGCCGGCAGTCTTCTGCCTGCTGCTCTATGTGGCCTGCATTTTTATTCGTGAGCTTCTGGAGCCGAAGCTGATCGGGAAGAGAGTGGGAGTGTCCCCTGTGGCGATTTTGCTTTCCATCTATGCCGGGATTAAGCTGTTCGGACTTTGGGGAATCATAGGGGGCCCCTTAGGCTTTATTATTATCTATCAGGCATATTTAAGCCTGGAGAAGAGGAATTGTGGTAACGGTTCAGGCATCTCCCCGGATGTCCAAAAGCATTTGACGCAGGATGCGGAATAGACTATCATGAAAACAGACAAGGGTATTTTCCGGGAGGGAGCTTATGCGTTTACAGGGAGCGGAAAACTGTCGGAAGTCATTGTGGGACGGCTTGCGGCGGCTGTCACGAACGATTCTGGATTATATTATCTGTATTTATCTGGTGCTGATGCTGGCGGCATTTCCGTTTTATAATGAGGCGGGATATGACCATATCGGTACGGATAAGTCTACCTTTTTTTGCAGGCTTGGCGTGAGTACGGGAAAAATACTGGTGATTCCGCTTGTGCTCTGTCTGATTGCCGAATCAGTCATTTTCATAAGGCAGCATTTTGCCGGGAAGAAAGCTTCCGAGCGGACTTTCACAGGGCAGACATCTGTTCGGCAGAAGTTTGCCGGACCAAGACTTACCAGAAGAAAAGATATCCTGCAGAAACAGGATATAAGTATTTCATCCACGGATATTTTTGCATTGGTATATTGCGCGGCGCTTTTTCTCTCTTATGTCTGTACAGACTATAGGGAGGAAGCGCTCTGGGGGGAGAGAGGATGGTACATGGGGCTTTTGCCGCAGCTGATACTCATCTGTATTTACTTTCTGGTATCCAGGTTCTGGACACCGAGAAAGTGGATATTTTACATAGTCCTTCCTGCCTCGGGAGCGGTATTTGTGATGGGGTGTATGAATCGGTTTGGTATTTATTCCTTTGGTTTGGAGTTTGTGAACACAGGATACATTTCCACCATCGGGAATCAGAATTGGTACTGCGGATATGCGGTATCGGTGGTATTCGCAGGGGTGGTGCTGCTCTGGCTGGGAGAGCGGACAAAGACCTGGCAGAGGGCGCTTTTAATGATATATACATTTGCAGGATATTTATCACTGGTGCTCCAGGGGAGCGACAGCGGGCTGGCGGCGCTGGCAGTAGTGATGCTTGTCATGTTCTTTCTGTCTGCCGGGGAGGCTGACAGGATGCTTGTCTTCTGGCAGGAGATGGCGCTGTTGTGGGGAGGTTGTCTGATGCTTTTTCTGTTCAGGCTTTTGGTTCCGAATGGGATAAATTTTATCGGGAAATTTGCGGAAATATTTATCAGCGGCCCGGTTTCTATTGTTATGACAGCTGTGTCAGTTTTTGCATTGATTTTAGTATGGACAGACAGGAGAAAGGGAAAATACAGGGGAAAAATGTTTCGCATTTTGGCAAAGACAGCGGTTTTTGGAAGTGCGGGAGCGGTTTTGGGAGTATTGCTGCTGGCGGCGGTCAATACGCTGTGCCCCGGAATTTTGGGCAGATTATCTGAAAATATCTTATTTACCTTTAACACGGCATGGGGCAGCAACAGAGGCGCTACCTGGTCGGCGGGCTGGAAATGCTTTGCAGCGCAGGATGCGTTACATAAACTGGCGGGCGTGGGGCCCGACTGTATGTGGAGTTATATCAACAGTGAAGCCAGTCCGGAGATTTATGCTTATGTGAAGGAATTATTCAGCGGCCAGCGGCTGACCAATGCACATAATGAATGGCTGACGATTCTTGTGGATACGGGAATTTTGGGGCTTGTGGGATACGGCGGGATGATGGTCTGCGGCATGCGGGAGTTGATGAAAAAGGGGAAGGAAAATCCCATTGCGGCAGCCTGCGGCTTCTGTCTGCTTGCGTATACAGTGAATAACATTTTCAGCTTTCAGCAGTCTATGGGGGTGGGAACCGTTTTTGTCATGTTCGGGATAGGGAAGGCGTTTCTCTCCAAATGGCAGGCAGTAAATCACTTATCGGCATAAGTAACCGGAAATATCAGTTTGACAGAGAAACCGCCATATGAGCTATGCCCGATACCGGTTATACCGCCGTGTGCCGCCACAATCTGTTTGACAATGAGCAACCCCAGGCCGTGGCGCTGCTCTGATGTATTTTCATCGCAGACCATATAATGGGGAGAATTATTGAGCCGTTCTATTTGTTCATCTGTAGTCCCGACACCGTCATCGGCAACGGTAACAGTACATTTGTCATTCTCAGCCGTAATATTGACATAGATTTTACAGCCCTGTTCGTTATGATTTATACTGTTTTGAATGAGATTGCTGACAGCCCGTCTTATCAACTCCTTATCAGCGTTTACAGAGCAGACGGTTAAAGTTTCGTCTGTATTCCATTCAATAGGATGCTTGTCATCAATATCCATATTTATAAAGTCAACAACAATCTGTCGGACAATAGCAACCATGTTCTCTTTTTTGGGATTGATTGGCTGCATATTGTATTCTAATTTAGAGGCCAGATTGAGGTCATTGATCAAGTTCCTCATTCGTTTGCTTTGTTTTACGATAACCATAGCCTTTTGACGATCATCTTCCGGCAAACGCTTATCATTTTCCAATTGACCGGCATACCCCATCACCATTGACAGCGGCGTGCGTATATCGTGTGATACCCCTGCAATCCAGTTTGCTCTTGCGGTTTCTTTTTTACGGAGCTGTCTGTTCTGGGTCTGCAAAATATCTGAGGTTTTGTTAATATTTACCGCCAGCTCTGATAAAAGACCTTTTTCCCGGATATGGACTGCCTCGTTCGTAGACAAAGCCTGTATTCCGCTGACAATCGGTTTTACGGATATTAACAGTTTGGAGTTGGCAAACAAATAAATTATAAAAATCAATGCTGTATTTACTGCTAATGCAAAAAGAACGGTTTTCGGCAGGTTGGCGATTAAATTATAATCCCAGCTCGGCCACATATGCTTCCAAAAGCTGTCTTTCGGATAGCCCAGTACCACAAGTCCGTTTTCTGCTTCTCCTGTAAATGTGGGATACCCGTCTATATAGCCACGGGTCAGGCTCGCAATATCCGAAACAGAATATGACATAGGTATAGTTTCGGGCAGATTGGTCGTCTGCCATACCACTTGCATCGTTTTGTTATCAATAAAGATTGCCCATGCATTGGAATTTTTCAATTCAAGCGATGCATCTTCAGACAAGCTGTATCCATTCTCATTTTGCAGCAAATTATCCGCAACTTCCTCAGCAGTTTTCCAGGGATAAGCATTTGGCGCCTGACTCACGGTATATACGGCTAACAATATAAAATTCAAAATAATCAGCAAAATCGAAGATAGAAGCATGATACCGACAAAACGCCGTATCAGCTTAGGCACGCTTTTCATACTATTTGCCCTCCACGATGAGTTTATATCCAAGCCCTTTAATCGTTATCAAGGATACGGGGTGAGATGGGTTGGTTTCAATCTTTTCTCTTATGCGGCGAATATGTGCCATCAAAGAATTCTCGTAACCGAAAGGATTGTCGCCCCACGCGGCTTCACACAATGCATCAATCGTAACGATTCGTCCTGCGTTCCGGTATAGAGCGGCAAGAATGTCATATTCTTTTGCCGTAAGCGGGATATGTTCGCCATTCTTTATGATTTCTGCACGGTCAAAGTCAATTTCACTGTTCTGAAGCTTTACAAGAGGATTTTCGTCTTTGTAACTTCTTCTGAGAATTGCATTGACACGAAATAACAGTTCTTTTGGCAAAAATGGTTTTACCATATAGTCATCTGCACCAAGACCGAAGCCGCGAAATTTATCCTCATCCTCTCCACGGGCTGTTAAAAACAGCACAGGATAGTCAGAAGTACTTTTAAGTTTTTCCATAAGGTTAAAACCGCTGCCATCAGGGAGCATAACATCGAGAATGGCAATCTCCGGATGCCAGGTTTCTGAAATAGCAATCGCTTCTTTTACTGTTTTCGCAGTCTGAATATTTTGAAATCCATCCTCATTTAATATTGATACTACCATATCTAAAAGCTCCTGCTCATCATCCACAAGCAAAAAGCGTTTCTGTCTTAAATAATCAAAGTTCATTAAGATGCCTCCTTTTCACTCCTGATTATAACATAAAATTGCGCCTGTTACTAATGTTGAGGGTAAATATAAGGTAAATGTAAGGTAGAGAGAAGGTTAGCGCAAGGTTGGGGCAGTACAATGGATCTGCAGGAATGAGAAAGGAGTAAATACAATGAATATCATTGAAACCAAAAATTTAACCAAATCCTATGCTGACTTTACCGCAGTTTCGGAGGTCAATCTGCATATTCCCAAAGGAGCTGTTTATGGATTCTTAGGTCCAAACGGTGCGGGAAAGTCTACTACAATGAAAATGCTGCTGGGACTTATCAAACCGACAAAGGGTTTGTTCACGATTGATGGGAAGAAATACCCTGAAAACAGAGTGGAGATATTGAAAGAAGTCGGTTCATTTATTGAAGCCCCCGCTTTTTACGGGAATTTAAGTGGTGAAGAAAATCTTGAAATTATCCGCAGGATATTGGGACTTCCCAAATCCTCTGTATCTGAAGCTCTCGAAATTGTAGGGCTGACACAGTATAAGAAACGGCTTGCCAAAAAGTACTCCCTTGGAATGAAACAAAGGCTGGGACTTGCAAGTGCATTGATAGGGAAACCGCCTATTTTGATCCTGGATGAGCCGACAAACGGACTTGACCCTGTGGGCATCCACGAAATCAGAACGCTTATCCGTTCTCTGCCAAATAAATGGGGTTGTACTGTTTTGGTATCATCACATCTGCTGTCTGAAATTGAACTGATGGCTGATAATATCGGTATCTTAAATCACGGGCATCTGTTGTTTGAGGGAACGCTTGAGGAGTTGAAATTCTGTGCCTCATCCCAAGGGTATCCTACAGATAATCTGGAAGATACTTTCCTTGCTCTGATTAATGCTGACAACAGGAAAAGAGGTGCTGTAAGATGAGCGTTTTTCTGGAATGTAAAAAGATAAAACGAACCGGATTTTTGCCTGCATTTTTAGGCGGCGGTATTCTGACGGCGGCTGTTCCTGTTGTTAATATGGCCGTCCGTTCAGAAATGTATATTACGCAGCACGGCACTCCCGTTCAAATTCTGCTGCGTGCAAACTGGCAGATGATGACAATGCTGAATGTGCTGCTTGTTGCAGCAGGGGCTTGTCTTTTATATCAAACCGAATATGCTGACAATGCCATGCAGAAAATGAAGTCACTCCCCATCCGGGAAAGCTCCGTTTTTTTCGGAAAAGTCATTTTGACAATTCTTATGAGTGCGTCGGTGCTTGTAGCAGAAGCAGGAGCAATGGCATTTTGCTCGTATCATTGGTTTGGCATGAGAAATGGCTTTTGGAGTGAGTTGTGTGAAAACTTCGGGTATGCATTTCTGCTGATAATGCCATGCATTATCATATCGCTCCTTATCTCGGAGGCTTGCAGAAATATGTGGGTATCGCTGGGCATTGGTGTTGTCTGCGTTTTTACTGCTACAATGCTGCCCACAAACAACTTTGCTCTTTCGCTTTTTCCGTTTGCTATTCCGTTTCAGATGTTTGCAGGTACTGATATGACACGGGTTATGCATTATATTTATGCAGCAGTTGCGGAGCTTGCAGTGTTCAGTCTGGCGGAGCTTATATTTATCAAGGTAAGGAGGTCGTTTGAATGAATTTTTTATCACTTGCCGGCGTTGAATTTAAAAAAATAAAACGTTCAAAGATATTTTTTATTCTGCTTGTTGCTACAGTTATCCTGTGGATACCATCCGTTTTGAATGCTCACATGAATTTTGGGATGCAGGCGGAGGGTATTTCTCCGGAAAATAATTTCTTCATTCAGGGATTTATGGGGATGTCATGGTTTATGTTCCCTGCAAGTATGGTAGTTGGAACAGTCCTTTTGAGCCAGACGGAAATAAAGAATAAAGGTATTCTGAAAATGCTTGCCTTGCCGGTCAGCACAGTGAAGCTCTGCCTGGCTAAGTTTGTTGTGCTGCTTGTGTTGGCAGCAATGCAGATTTTAATGATGGCAGGTATGTATTATATCAGTGCCGCTATTTGTTCTCAGACTCAGGGTTACAATTTTGTACTGCCGCCGCTGTTCGCTGCAAAAGAGATTTTTTTCCTGTTTCTGTCTGCCATACCGATGATCGCTTTTTTTTGGATGCTGTCTGTATGCATTCAGACGACGATATTCGCCGTTGGTATTGGTTTGGCATCCATTGTGCCGTCTGTATTAATAATTAGCACAAAAATATGGTTTGCCTATCCGATGTCATATCCGTTTTTCGTTATCACATCGGAGTATGGAAAACTTGCTGCAAATCTTGACACAGCACAGGTGGAGCTTATACCCTGGATACCTGTTGCCGTTGTCATCACAATTATATGTCTGGGCATTTCCTGTATTCGTTTCGGGCAGGCTGAAAGGAGATAAAAACTATGAAAAACAAAATTTTAACCGCTGTCAACACCATTATGCTTTTTGTGCCATGGACTATCCTCCCGCTTAGGACGTTTGATTGGGCATTGGAGTTACCTGCTGCTGAAATCATGATTGCCTGCTATGCAATATTTATGGTACTCAGCGGAATATTTACAATTATTTCTTATGTCATAGTAAAAGCTCAAAACAATTTGATGAAAGTCTGCTTAATTGTGAACAGCCTCTATGCAGTTGCAGGTGTCGCGTTTTTAGGAATGATGATTAAAAGTAAGTTAATGTGAGTGAGGTGAGCCGTTATGAAAAAAGTAAAAATCATTATCTCTGCCATTTTGATTTTGTGTCTTACTGTTTGTTTTGCAGGATGCAGCTCCAACCACGATAAGGGTAGCTTGAAAGATAATCTTATTGACGGTTGGAATAATTGGATGCAGTCCTTCAGCAAACACGCATTAACAAAAAATAAAGACCTTCAAGGTAAAAAGACCAACGGCGTTGACGCATATACAGGTACTTATATAGCCGCTTATGATGAATTTAATGGGAAAGAACTTATCTTCGGCGGAACTGGGTTAGAGCGTAAAAATGGCAATCACCTAAAAGTGACTTATACACTAACCATAAAGGAAGGTTCCGCTGAACTGTATTGGATTGCAGGCAATGATGAGTATACAATTGCCAATGACGGCTCAGAGAATACAAAGGAGTACACCATATCGTTTGGAGATAATTATATTGTTTTGAAAGGTGAAAATTTAACTGGAAGCCTTGAACTGGTGGTGCAAGATGCGGAAGATTAGAAAGCACAAGACCTATATAGAGTATGCAGCAATGAGTATTGGCAGTGTTTTAACAGGGATATTGCTAATACCCATAGGCATACTTGCAGTAATGATTTATACCATCTGGGCAATCATCAACCATATTGTCCGTTGGTGTGATAAAGGAAATATTTTATAATTTATCCCCCGTAAATCCTCCAAAACAGCCCCGGCGCATATTCCCCGCAATATCTGCGGAAGTCCTCAAAGGATACTTCCCTATCTGAGAAGATCACTTTCCCTTGTGTTTCATCCAGGTGAGTCAGGTACAGCGCAACGGAAAAAGGGAGATGGGGCAGCAGTTGTTTCAGCCAATCCAGATCCTTTCGAATGTATCGGAAAAATTCATTCCCCGAAGGGTGCCTGGCATAGCGCAGATGATCCTGCCAGGGATTAAAGATATTGGTGCGGTCAGTCATCTCCGGATTGATGGCTTCCCCGGGACACTCGTGATCCAGTCTGCCGGCGCCGTGTCTGGTGACATAGGTGCGGCTGACATAAAAAATTTCAAGGGAATAGGGGGTGGATGTATCCTGACTGTGTTCAAGCTCTTTGAGCAGTGCCGCCACATTTTTCAATCCGGTGTGGGAAGCTGTCAGATGAGGGGAGTATTCCTCGTTGTCCCAGTCCAGCATCAGGCCCTGTCCGCTTTCAAACACTATAGTGCGATATTGCTCTGCTATACACGCCCAGTCCGCAGGGGTCACATATTTCCTGTAATTTTCACACATGATCTCAGCGGAGTTATACAGGACATTGTTGTCCATGATCAGTTCCGTCCATCTGCGTATCTCAGGTCGGGTAAATTGTGACAAATATTGATCGCTCAACGTTCTCACGCGGGGGATTGTATAATTGTCCCGGATATGTCGGAGCATACCGGCGATTTTGGCGGAGTCTGTACCTTCAAAATCGTGGAGGCGCAGGGCAAATGAATTTTCTTTGGTACGCAGGACGGTTTCAAATATGCCCATGCCGCAGGAGCCGTGTTTGTCATTGCCCCGAAGCTGTTCCGTTAGGCTGTTGAGGAGCACGTCGTAGACGGTAGTGCAGGCGCAGTCAGGGTCGGCGTATATGGTGTGAACAGGCAAAGCCCGGCCATCTTTTTCAACAGTCCGGGCATAATCCTCCATTTCTTCCCCCAGCTTTAACAGATCGGGCAAAAAGGTTCCGGCCCAGTACGTGGGGCATCCCTGATAACTCCCGCTGCCGAGCTGGTGGAAGACAAAGCGGAAATCCCCCTCCTCCACGGTATGACCGGACTGAGCGCCGCCGTTGTGGCGCACCACCAGGGCATTTTTACCGCGGCAGAGGAAGTTTACGGTCTGACCCTTTCCTTCATCCCCGAAATTTTTGCCGATCACTGCTTTGACTTCTACCATATCAGATGATCGCCGGAGAGCGTTCCCATATCTTTGAGGATACTCTTTACCACATCCACAGCCTTTCCGTTCCACTGCGCAAGTATTTCATCTGTACCGGAACCCTTGGCATATTGCATGAGGCTGACAAAGATTTCCGGCAGGACATCCAGATCGTCCGGGTGCAGTTCTATAGCTCTGTTGCCGATCAGATCGTGCCAGTCTTTTCCGCTTTGCTGGACGGAGTAGGAGCCGGCTTTCATGACGATATGGAATATCTCGTACTTTTCGGAGGCTTCCTCAAACAGTTCCTTTGCGGTATATTGTGTTTCGGAAATATTATCCCCGAATACGCGGGTGATCTCATCCCGGGACAGTGTCTTATGGCAGCACTCGTCACCGATGGTAAAGAGAAATCCTTTTTCCCGTCTCTTTTCAAAGCAGTCGATTTTGGTATGTCTTGCGGCAAAATACCATGACAGCAGGTAGGATTCTCCGCCGTTTCCGCCGCCTCTTCCCTCAAAATACACATCCAGAAGCTGTTCCGCGATACGAATATCCGCCTCAAACTGGGTGGTCTGCAGAGGCGCCTGGTCACTTCTGGAATCGCCTATGGCCTGAAACATGATGTGGGGATTTGTCACCGGGTTCTTGTCATAGATTTCCAGCATGGTGCGGTTCAGCGCACCCTTGGCAATGCTTTCTGACAGATATCCCATGGAGCCTGTTACATCCAGTCCCACGATAATGGCGGTGGATGCGGGATTATCCAGGGAATCGCAGGATTCTCTGTACTTTACTCCATAGGGATTTAAGTGTGCTTTCATGGATTTGGACTGGTACAGATCCTGTACGGTTGACTGACTGTTGATATTGCGGTCAGACCGCAGTCTGTCCCAATCCTTACTTTGATAACTTCCGTGTCCCATATTTTACCTCCTGATATTAAAAAGTTTTGCTGTATATTTCTTCTTCCGTCATGGAAAGGGGAATGAATTTACGTTCTCCGTAGGATTCCGTCAGTACCCTGTCCCATTTTGCAAAGTCCGCTCTGGCATCCGGTTCCGGCGGCGCAAGCAGAAAGCGGCGGAAAGGTTCCGGCAGGGGCAGTCCCTGAAGGGGTGGATTTGAATCGGAGTTCGCGCCTTCCTTCTTTAAAGTGGAATCCGTCGCCGATCTTAATGCTTCCCTGTCAGGATAGCCCAAAAGTCTGGCGGCAACAAGCCGGATGCTTTCCAGATCTGTTTTTGCAGTATAGCGGCTTTTATGTCCGCCCTTTTTCAGATAAGGCATAACGCTTTCTGATGCACCGAAGGTTTCCGAACCTGTATATCCGGCGAACCACCAGCCGCCGTAAAGGTAGATCTGGTGATTTGCGGGATCCACAAAAAGGTTTTCCGCCGTGAATGCGTTCAGCACTATATTGTTATAGTCCAGCAGACAGCAGAGATTTTCCAGTCTGCTCATAACCCAAGCTACATGCCGGTCCATAAGTGTGCCCAGCATTTTCAGGGGATAGGTGCCTTCCTTTTTCTCAATAGCGAGGAAAATCCTGCCGTCCTCCAGACGGCATTCCGTTACCACTCTGGGCACATAATTTGTCAGTTCCCGCTCCATATCAGGTGTAGGGTACACAAGCTTTCCTGTCATTTCTCTGTAGCGGGCGGTGTAGTCTGCGTGCTCCTGCTCAAACAAGTAGATGACATTGCGTTTTGCCACATACATGGTACACAAATCTGTTCTTCGTTTGGTCAGGTATGTGATTTCCATGACTGCACCGTCTTCCCTGACAAGTTCCTCTCTGCTGGCATCCACCCAAAAACCTTCTTCCGGCGCTGACTTTGGGCTTTGGTTCAGCAGTGCCGCAAACTGGTTCCGGAATTGTTCAAAGAGTTTCCTGTCCTGGTCAAATACGGTAGATTTATTTCCACAGTAAGGGCAGACTGCAAGATTCTGCTGCTGGTCATAGTCTAAGGTGCCGTTGCACATTTTACATTTCAGAATTGCCATGGCACTGCCTTTTCCTTTCCGGCGTGTTTATGTACGGTTTATTTCGTTAAGTCGCCGATTTATTGTAAATAATTTTTCGAACTCTAAAAATTTAACATCAACCGAGCACATTACTTACTTAATCCGGCATATTCCAGTGCGCTGTTTAGAGAAATGGATTTACATTCCGGTTGAATGCAGCTTGCCCCATGCATGCAGCGGGGAATGTTGTGAAGTGTACGGATGATAGCATATTTTTGGTATTTCCTGTTCTCATGCAAAGCCTTATCAAGCAATTCATCCATTATGGAACAGACCTTCTGTTCAGTTGCCAAATCTGTTTCAAAGCAGGTTTTTTGTAACTCTGTCCAGTTCAATAAGATACGTCTGTAATTTGGCAATTTATATTTATCAGCAATGGTCTTTAAATTGTTAAAGGCAGCTGCGGAGCAATCCACTCCCCGGGTCTCATCTCTTACATTTTGAATGAGGCTTTTCCAAAATGTAATCTCATCATTTAGTTTCTTTTTTTCTCCGATTTTCCAAAGGCCGGAAGACCATGCTCCTTTTTCGTAGATTATGCCTATATCCAATATTATAAAATATACACTTTTATCCATGTATTGATACCTTCAAGCCTGTTAATATAGCATATTATAGCATTCACGGGTGTATCAGGCAACCTAAGGTTTTTCCGGTTCAAACCGGGTTTTCTCAAATGTGGTATAATGATTCTGCAAATGCAGAATCCAAGCCAGCTGACGCTGTCTTGCCGCCACTACGTGGCGCATTATACCGGCGGCCATGGCTTGAAAATCAAATGTCCGTTTTGCGGCCGCTTGATTTTCTGCGCACATGGTATAATGATTCTGCAAAAATTTTTTAATCTGATGTAGTATATGCTGCAAAAAACGTAGTATATAAGTGAAACCGAAAAGGAGGTGATACGAGTGATCGAGGACGGGAAAATCATTGAATTATTTTTTCGGCGTTCTGAACAAGCCATACGGGAACTTGACGAAAAATACGGAAAAGTCTGCCGGAAACTTTCAAATAATATTGTGAACGACAGACAGGACGCAGAAGAGTGTGTCAATGATGCTTATCTGGGAGCATGGAATGCAATTCCCCCTGCAGAACCCAGCCCGCTTTTGACCTATATTTGCAAGATCGTTCGAAACATTTCTCTGAAAATCTATTGGAGAAAGGAAGCGGCAAAACGAAGCAGTACTTATACGATTGCGATGGAGGAAATCGAAGCCTGTATTGCAGACCCAAACACAGTTGAAACCGAGATTGAAGCCAGAGAGTTAGCCCTGATTATTGAAAGTTTTTTGGACAAGCTGACCGCTGAAAACCGCGTTATCTTCGTGCGGCGCTATTGGTTCTCCGATAGCTGTAAGGACATTGCCGAGTTTGTAGGGCTTACGGAGAAAAATATCTCCGTGCGGCTGACCCGTATCCGTCAAAAATTGAAAGACTATTTAGCTGAAAGAGAGGTGTTCGTATGACCCCAAAAAAATTTTCTGAAGCCATGAGCGAACTAGACAGCAAGTATGTCAATGAAGCTATCAACTACAAAAAGAAAGTCAGGAAGCCTGTTTGGGTAAAATGGGGCGCGGCCGTGGCATGTCTCTCTGTTATTTTTATTGTTGGAATGTTTGCGCTTCGTCCAAACGATAGCTCTTTAGTTTCTATCGGGGGCATTGTAAGAGACTACAAAGATGTACATGTTGTGGGAAGCGAGTCCGCCATAGTGTGGCCGTGGGAGTATAAGACCATCGCAGAACAATATACAACCATAAATCTTAACGGCAAAGAGTATTATTCCGGGGGGCGCTCTGTTGACGCTTCGTTTGTCAGCGAATTTGTCGGTACAGTTGATGTGATGGGATATGATGATTATACCGATCAGTATCACAAAATAACGAGTGAAGCTTATCGGATTGACGGGATTTCTGAAGATCATATAGTGGCGGTAAAGTTAGGCGAGGAATTCTATACGTTTAAATATAATAAATATGCTCCTCCGGCAAATTGGGGAGAAGTGCTGGATAATTATACGCCGGAACAAACGCTGCCTCTAACTCAGTTTGCAGAATATGATGGCTATGAAGAAAAAGGTTATTTCAGGCTGAACAATGATATGTATATCTGGGATGTTCTTAACGCATGCCGGGATGCCGAATTTGTCGAAGATGACAGCTGGAGCGAGAGCAATAGTAATAGAGATTACCTCAGCTTTACTGCTACATCTGACGCACTTGGCATTTACAAAGCAGTATTCAATGTGACAAAGGATGGTTATATCTGGACAAATATATTTGACTACGCCTATATTTTCCGGATTGGCCGGGAGGCTGCAGATCAGATTATTTCTTATGCAGTGGAAAACGGAACCGAATCCGAAGCGGAGCCGTACAATTTTTCTCTTGCGGGTACACTGACCGAAATTGCAGATGGCTACATTCTGGTAGATGACACAATTCTTTGCTCCAACGAAAAGGATGGCATGACCTTCAAAGTCTATTTGAACGATCTGCGAATCAGCCGCTGCATAGATTTTGGTGGAATAGGCGTTGGTGATATCGTTGTTGTCTATTTTACGGGAAACATTGATATTGACGCCGGAAATGTAGTGGAAGGTGCATTCTCTTTATCTAAGGGAACAATATACGATGGCGGGGTATCTGTTCCTGAGTAGCCCAATAACACGGTTAGTTCTTTTCACTGTAGCTATTATACTACAAAAACGGCAAAAACTCAAGTCTGCCATTTTAATCCGGAGTCTGCTATAATCATTTTTCGTAACAGTTCAGGCAGGTCAATGAACCGTTACCATGCAGAATCAATTGGAGACAGAAGGGAGCATTGCCATGGAAAAAAACGAGTTTCAAAAGGAACTGGAATACTTTGACAGAGCAGAGGAAATCATCAGGAATAAGCTGGAGAAACTGTATGCAGACAAAGCTTCGCTGCGAGAGCAGGTTCTGCGGGAGCGAAAGGATATGTGGGATGAAAACAGGCACCAGATCCTGGAGTTTGATGATGTTATCCTGCTGAGCGCTCAGGAGACCAACGTAAGTTTTGCGGAGAACCAGTATGAGCGGAACGAACTGGAGCTGCAGAGGCTGGCGAAGATGGAGAAATCTCCCTATTTTGGCCGCGTGGATTTTGAGGACAGAGAAATAGGCGGCAGCGACACCATCTATATCGGAATCTATAGTCTCACAGAGGAAGAATCCCACGAGGTATATGTGGTGGACTGGAGGGCTCCCATCGCGTCCATGTTCTATCAGTTTGATCTTGGGCCTGCCCGGTATGAGGTCAATGGCCACAAAATAGAAGTGGAGATGACGAAGAAAAGGCAATACAAAATAGAGGAAGGCAGATTTCTCTCCGCATATGATACCGATTCGTCCATGTATGACGATATTCTGGGAGAGGTTCTTTCCAACTATTCCGATCACAGGCTGAAGGTTATCATCGGAAGCATCCAGAAAGAACAGAATTCCGCCATACGAAGCGACACCAGGCGCTCCTGCCTGATATACGGCCTGGCAGGCAGCGGGAAGACCAGCATAGGCCTTCATCGCCTTGCGTATATCCTTTACTGCAATAAGGATACTATAAAGTCGGAGAACATTCTGATTTTATCAAACAACAATATATTTGAATCCTATATTTCGACAATCCTGCCTGACCTGGGGGAGAGGCCCGCAGAAACAAAAGTGTTTGCTGACCTTTTGGAAGAAGCTTTCGGGGAGGGCATAAAGATTGAGGATTACTATACTCAGCTCAAGCGGCTGGAGGACCGGCAAGGTCTTGACAGAATAAAGTGGACCCGGATAAAGTATTCCCCGGAGATGCTCCGATATTTTATCGATTATTTTGCTTCTTTTACGTTTCAGATACCCGAAATCCGCTATCAGGAGGAGGTTATAGTGTCACCGGAGCTTCTGCAGAGCAAAATGAATGTGGGAAAGTCGACCTCCTTTCACTCCGGCTGTGAGAGGCTGAATCATCTGGTCAAAAAGACCATCGAGGACTACTTCCTTCTTCACAAAGAGGAGATATACAATAGTCTCGTGGAAAGCCAGGAGGATAATATATCCACGAAGGAAGCGAATGTGCTCTATAGAAGGATGATAGAGGAATATGTAAGATCGGCGCAGGAGGAAATCATCCGTCTGAACCGGCTGGATTCCGGGAAGCAGATGCTGGAAGTCTTCTCAAGGTATCTGCGTCAGACAGGGGAAGGGGACGAAGAGGCGGAAAGGCTGTCCGATTCTCTGGAACGGGGGAAGCTATGGTACGAGGACGCACTTCTTTACCTGTTTGTCAAGGTATTGATGGGAGAGGTTTCACCGTTCGATAATATCCGTCATATTGTTATCGACGAAGTGCAGGATTATAACTTAGTCCAGCTGTACATTATGAAATATTTATTCCCCAAAGGGAATTTCACGCTGTTGGGCGATATTTACCAGACCGTCAATTCCCTGACCACTATACAGAAGTATGATGATTTTACAAGAGTCTTTGGGTCTGACCTGATGCAGATTCGGCTCAGCAAATGCTATCGTTCCTCCGGCGACATTAACGCGCTGGCATTTGGGCTGATAGACGAGAAGGAGCATCCGATAGCGGAAGAGTACTCTTATTTTGAGCGGACAGTGAGGAAGCCGCGATATGTGATATGCAGGGATATGTTTTCCTGCCTGGCACCCATATTGGAGCGGCTGGAGCAGTATCATACTGTGGCGGTGATCGTGAATAGCGATGAAGAAGCCCTTGCAGTAAAATCGTATCTTCAGGGTCGGAGAGAGGCGCAGATGATCATATCGCCTGAAGACGAGCTGAAAGACGGTGTTGTAATAATTCCTCTGTTGCTTGCGAAGGGACTGGAGTTTGACGCGGTGATTCTGTTTAACTGCATCCATGCCAACGAAAAGAATGTCCATATGCGGCGCAGGGTGTACCTGGGCTGTACAAGGGCGCTGCATGAGTTGTATTTGGTGGAAAAGGACGTGCTGCCGGGGTCCTTGCAGGAATGCAAGCAGTATGTGGAAGTGGAAGAGTGGAATGGGTGAAGCAAAGCATGCGGGAAGTTTGAACACGCGGTCTGCGCTCCGCTGCGGTCACGGGCCAAACAGCATGTAGTATAGAAAAAATAAACCCTCACTAAAGTGAGGATTTATTTTTTTACTCGGCGCGACGTGATTCGAACACGCGACCTCTGCGTCCCGAACGCAGCGCTCTACCAAGCTGAGCCACGCGCCGATAATATGGACAAAGTAATGTCCGGACAGAATAGTGTTCAGACAGCGAAAAGACATATCAAGGATGACATCAATTGCACTGTCAACATTAAAATAATAAATAAAAAGGGATTGATTGTCAAGTAAAAAACGAATAAGATAAATAAAAAGATGTAGAGTTACAATTGATGTGATACCTTCCACTGTACAAAAACGGTTGAGTCCTA
>CAMWJV010000005.1 GCA_947174665.1 uncultured Lachnospiraceae bacterium | reverse complement strand
GTATGGAGATGGTGAGCGCCAAGGCTATCTATTACAACAATAAGAATACGGAAGAATTGCTGGCGGTGCATCCGAGAGAGTGTCCGGCTTCCCTTCAGCTTTTCGGCTCAGACCCGGAAATAGTGGCAGAGATGGCGGCGCGGATTGAGGAGCGCCCTTTTTCTGTTCTGGACTTTAACATGGGTTGTCCTGTGCCGAAGGTGGTGAATAACGGGGAGGGCTCCGCCCTGATGAGAAATCCGGAGCTGACAGAGAAGCTGCTTGCGGCGTTGGTAAAGGCTGTGAAAAAGCCGGTTACTGTAAAAATCCGCAAGGGCTTCGATGACAGCTGTGTAAATGCGGTGGAAATCGCCAGAATTGCGGAGAGCTGCGGCGTGGCAGCAGTGGCGGTGCATGGGAGAACCAGAGCCCAGTATTACAGCGGCAGGGCAGACTGGGAGATTATCAGACAGGTGAAAGAGGCAGTGAAGATACCTGTTATCGGAAACGGTGACGTTGACAGCCCTCAGGCGGCAAAAGCCATGCTGGAGTCCACCGGCTGCGATGGTGTCATGATTGGGCGTGCAGCTCAGGGAAATCCCTGGATTTTTCGGCAGACAGTGCGCTTTCTGGAGGATGGAAGCCTTCTTCCCGGACCGGACAAAGCGGAAAAAAGAGAAATTGTTCTGCGCCATGCAGACATGCAAAGGGAGGTCAAGGGTGAGTATACCGCCGTGCGGGAGATGCGAAAGCATCTGGCCTGGTATACATCGGGGATGCCTCACTCCGCCAGATTCCGCGGCATGATCAATTCCATAGAGACTTTTGCGGAACTTCGTGCCGGGGTGGAAGAGATTTTCGGCGCATAGTTTCCTGCATAGTATGGAAGGCTGTGTCATATATTTTAGGCATGGACACCATTATATATTTTTATCAGAAAAGAAATCCGGTTCAGAGGGAAATCTCTCTGATGTATCAGGAAGATTATCTGTTTGCCAAGGTGGGAATCTGTGCGGACAGGCACAGCTGGTTCGGCTGCCCGATACCGCATGCTCCGGCGCCGCCCCAGTCGATGCAGGATGCGTCTTTGTCCGTGACGAAGTCGGATGCGTCTCTGCCCGTGACGAAGTCCCGTGAATTGCAGATGCAGGACGGAACCTCCGGCGAAACGCAGACAGCGGAAAAATACCGGGAAAGCTGGTTTGGACGGCGCAGGAAAATGCGGGAGAGACAGCGGGAACTGAGACGGCAGCAACAGGAATATATGCAGAAGCTGCAGGAATATAAGGAGCGGCAGGAGGAACTGGCGGCCAGCATGCGGCAGCTGTGGAAGGAAGTGTTCTCTGAAGTGGAGCTGGCCGGAGGTGCGGGCGAGGTCAGATGTGTTTATGAAGACAGTCTGCGGTTTCTGGCAGAGGGGCAGGGAGAGGCGGCCATATGCTGGAGCCCGGTGTGGAACATCCCGGAATTTCAGGATTATAAAAGTATGCGCTGGCTTCGGCCGCTGCTGGAATATGTTCGGCACTCTGATTTCATTCTGCTGGGCACGGCGGACTGCATTCCGGCTATACTGCAGGAATTTGCCCGGCGGATGAAAAGCCTGCAATGGTATCTTCGGGAGGAGGATTTGAGCGAAGAGCTGCAGGGCTGGGTGGAAGACTTTTATGAGGAATACGGCCTTGCGATTACATTGCGGGAGCTGAAAGGGGGAAATGCTTTCGGTAAACTCAGACTGAAATCCGGGGAGCCGGTCTGCGTAATGGATTTTACGGATGAGGAAAAGCTTTTTGCGGGTAATCTTGCGGGGGGCAGCATATGGCTTGACTTTGCATCGGTGGACGGGAAGTTCAGACGTATGGAGAGACAGGCTCCGGAGGTCAGCTATATGTCCCTGAAAAAGTATTGGGGCGCAAAGACAAAAATGAAACCAAACATTCCGAAATGCCATACCGCAAGCAGATTCAGATTATCTTGACAGTACGTGGAAAAGTGGTTATAATACGTTCGAAATAAGGCTTTTAACAGAAGCTGGAATTGACAGGAAGGATGCACGAAATGCAGGAGAAGAAAAATATCTTAACTTATGAGGGACTCAGACAGTATGAGAACGAGCTGCATGAACTGAAGGTGGTAAAGCGCCAGGAGGTAGCTCAGAAGATCAAGGAAGCAAGAGAGCAGGGGGATTTATCCGAGAATGCCGAGTATGACGCGGCAAAGGACGAGCAGAGGGATATCGAGGCGAGAATTGAGGAACTGGAGAAGATTCTGAAGAACGCCGAGGTAGTTGTTGAGGATGAGGTAGATCTGGACAAAATCAATATCGGCTGCCGCGTGAGGCTGCTGGATATTGAGTACAGCGAGGAGCTGGAATATAAGATTGTGGGTTCCACGGAGGCTAACAGTCTCAAGGGGAAAATCTCAAACGAGAGCCCTGTGGGCAAGGCGCTGATCGGCTGTAAGATCGGTGACACCGTGGAGGTTGAGACCGCTGCGGGTAACTTTGCATATAAGGTGCTGGAGATTCAGCGCTCCAACGGATAAAGAGGAAACAGACGGCATTTTCAGAGCCGGAGTGAATGTCAGGGAGGTTCCCGGCATCTATCCAGTCGGACATATGCGTCCGGGAGAAATAGAGAAGAAGCAGCAGGAGGTACGGACATGGCAGAGGTGCAGAATACAAACGGACAGGAACAGGACTTGAATCAGCTGCTGCAGGTGAGACGTGATAAGCTGGCTAACCTGCAGGAGGCGGGAAAGGATCCTTTTCAAATAACAAAATATGATGTGACCCACCACAGCACGGAGATCAAGGAAAACTATGCGGAGCTGGAAGGAAAAAGTGTCCGCATTGCAGGGCGCATCATGTCCAAGCGCGTCATGGGCAAGGCATCCTTCTGCAATGTCCAGGATCTGCCGGGCAACATTCAGTGCTATGTGGCCAGGGACAGCATCGGTGAGGAATCCTATGCAGATTTCAAGAAATATGATGTGGGTGACATTGTGGGCGTTGAGGGAGAGGTGTTCACCACTAAGACCGGCGAAATTTCCGTCCATGCCTCCACTGTGGTACTGCTCTCCAAGAGCCTGCAAATACTGCCTGAGAAGTTCCATGGCCTGACAAATACGGATATCCGTTACCGCCAGAGGTACACGGATCTGATCATGAATGCGGATGTGAAGGATACCTTCGTAAAGCGCTCCAAAATAATCAGCACCATCCGCCGTTATCTGGAAGGAGAGGGATTCCTGGAAGTGGAGACACCTATGCTGGTGGGAAATGCAGGCGGTGCCGCGGCCAGACCCTTTGAGACCCATTACAACGCCCTGGATGAGGATGTGAAGCTCCGTATTTCACTGGAGCTGTACCTGAAGCGGCTGATCGTGGGCGGACTGGAGCGTGTATATGAAATAGGGCGTGTATTCCGCAATGAGGGAATGGACACCAGGCACAATCCTGAGTTTACAATGATGGAGCTGTACCAGGCTTACACCGATTATTACGGCATGATGGATCTGACCGAGAATATGTTCCGCTATGTGGCGCAGGAGGTGTGCGGCACCACCCTGATCCCTTACGCGGAGGAAATGATAGATTTGGGCAAGCCTTTTGAACGGCTCACCATGGTGGAGGCTGTGAAGAAGTACGCGGGAGTGGACTTCGATGAGATTCCTGACACCGAAGCTGCAAAGAAGCTTGCGGACGAGAAGGAAATCCATTACGAGGCGCGCCATGCAAAGGGGGATATTCTGAACCTGTTCTTTGAGGAGTATGTGGAGGAGCACTTGATCCAGCCCACCTTTATCATGGATCATCCTGTGGAGATTTCGCCCCTGACAAAGAGGAAGCCCGACAAGCCGGATTATGTAGAGCGTTTTGAACTGTTCATCTACGGGCGTGAGATGTGTAATGCTTACTCGGAACTGAATGACCCCATTGACCAGAGGGAGCGTTTCAAAGCTCAGGAGGCGGCTCTGGCAGCAGGCGACGAGGAGGCCAACACCACGGACGAGGACTTTATGAATGCTCTGGAAATCGGCATGCCTCCCACAGGCGGCATCGGCTACGGCATCGACAGGCTTGTGATGCTGCTGACAAACAGCCCTGCCATAAGGGATGTGCTGCTGTTCCCGACGATGAAGAGTTTGGGTAAAGAAAACCAGTAAAGTCAAGGCTCGCGAGCCTTTGAAATAAAAGTAAAGCAAAAGTATTAAGAGCCACTTTTCTAAGAGAAATCTTAGAAGAGTGGCTCTTTTGCCGTCTATGGGGATTGTTCTGGGGTACTTGCAAGCCTATTAAGTTATCCAGAGACATATGGGTGAAGTATTTTAGCGAAACGGATTCCACCCAAGGATATGGAAGGGATCGTGGACAAGACATTGGTGGCATGAGTTATGAAGCAGAAGTGAGGTAAATGTTTGATGCAGAACTATTGTACCGATGTTCCCGGGAATGGAGGGTGTATAATTTTTCACAAGCACAAATAGAGTCATCCGTACCACTAGCATGGACATGGAAACAGACTCTGACAGAAAACCGGAACATACTGAGCTATGAGCGGTGGAAGATGAATGGGAAAAGGGGGTAAAGTCCAGTGTTTATGCGGACTGTAAAATTTTGGCCCTGCAAGCCCGCACAGTTGATATAAAAGAAAATCTTTATTCTTATAAATTTTGTGGCTTTTCGGCGTGCCTTATGCTATACTTTTTTTGTGGTTTCTGATGTAGATTAAGTGATAGTAGGAAAGGCACTGAGACTATGACAGTATCTTATAACGGATTATGGAAAAAGATGATTGATAAAAACCTTCAGAAGCAGGATCTGGTCAAAGAGGTGGGTTTAAGCTCTGCTACTGTTGCAAAGATGGGGAAGGGAGAACCGATATCAAATAAGGTGTTGGAAAAGCTTGCCAAGTACTTTGATTGTAATGTGAGCGAAATAATAAGTTATGAATAAGCAGTATGAGTCCGTTTTTGGGGACATCATAAGTTGTATACTATTATTAACAGCTTCCTACATAGGAGGCTGCACAGAAAGGGCTGTAACCTATGGTTGTTAATAAACATGGTAGTTTTTACCTTAGGAGTGGTTGGGGCACAAAAATCATTCAAGCTGTAGAAACTGACAATATGATTTTTTCGCCTGCTAATGAGCAGGAGGCGGTTGATAAAATCGGCTTAGGACGTGTCATGATAAGAGCGCTTAGGTATTGGGCAGATGCAACTGGCCTTACGGTAGAAGAAAAGGTGCAGGGCGGTATCGCAGAGAAGAGGACACCGTTATTTGATTTACTGGCAAAAAATGACAGGTATTTTCAGAGACTGGGAAGCTTGTTGCTTCTGCATAGAAATATAGCATTGAACGAAGAAAACGCTACGGCATGGTATTGGGCGTTTAACGAGATGGATAAGCAGTCCTTTACCAAGGAAGAGTTTGTTGAGGGTTTGCATTATTTCCTTGCAGTTAATGAAATGACCATAAAGAAAGCGGCAGTTGATAAGGAGTTTAATTGCTTTAAGAATACATACATAGGTGAGAAGAAGTTTGACATTCGAACAGCAATGGATGAAGACACCTATCCAATGTTGGCACCGCTACACCTGCTTTGTGTTGATGAAGATAAGAAGATTGAAAAAAAATTCCTGACCAAAGCGGAAATGCCTTTGCTTATTCTGGTCTATGCGATTGCGATGGATAATCCTGAAGAAAGTGGTAATAGAGGGCAAATTAGCATAGACAAGCTTATGGAAGAAAAGGGGCAAGTAGGTAAGTATTTTCCCATGAGGTATTCGAAGCTTATCGATATGCTTCTTGAAGCTGAGAACAAAAAGCTTCTTACACTTAATAATAACTTTGGAAACAGGTTTATTGAGTTTTCAAATGTCCAGTATGATAGTTTGCTGGATGAATACTATAGTGAATAGAGGAAATTACAGATGGATTATACAAAACTGGTTTCAAAGAAAAAGCAATATAAGTATTCTGTGAATATCTGTTTTGATCTTCGAGATGAAGAAAGGATTGCGGGTTTTATCCCGAACATTACAACGACGGAAATAATCAGAGAATACCTAGGTGGGATAATCCGTGGTAATTCTGATATTCATTCCAGAATACTCTACGGCTCTTATGGTACCGGCAAATCACATTTGTTGACGGTGATAAGTGCGGTTTTGGGGCATATAAACATCAAGGGAGAGGGATTTAAGAGTTTTACTAAACTAATTGCAAACTATGATAAGGAACTTGTTGCAGATATTTGCAAATTTGCCAAAGAGAAGAAACCGTACATGGTTGTACCAGTTTATTCGGACTATGATGATTTTGGAAAGTGCATTTCTTTTTCGCTGAAGAAGGAATTGGAAAGAAATAATATTCAGGTGTCTTTTAAAGGTTTTTTTGATGAAGCGCTTGCACTGGTAAAAAAGTGGAATGCAGGCAAGGAATCGTCAGTGAGAATGACAGAAGTATGTAAAAAACAGAAGACAACGGTAGAGGAACTGATAAAGGGCTTATCATATTACAATGCTTCGTATGAAAAGATATTTAACAGGGTATATTCAGGTATGTCCTATGGCGCAGCATTTAATAGCACGGCGGGGAACCTTATAGATAATATGAATTATGCCAATGAGGCGATCAAGGATACGTATAGGGGCATTGTGCTTGTCTTTGATGAATTTGGTCGATATGTAGAAGATTATGGAGAAGTTCTTAAAGTTAAATCCGTTCAGGATTTGGCCGAATATTGTGATCACTCGGATTATGATAATCATTTGATTCTGGTTTCACACAAGCAGCTGTCGCTTTATACCAGTAAAATGAAAAAGAGCATCAGTGATGAGTGGAAAAAGGTTGAGGGTAGATTTAAGGCAACTTCTATTAATATAAAATATGACCAATGCCTGTCACTTATTGGTAATATTATTCCGAAGAACCAGTCTCACTGGAAAACATTTAAGAATAAGTTCGAAAAGACTTTAAATAATTTATATAGCCAGGCATGGGATTTTAAGGGATTCATGCTTCCGCCGGAAACGAATGGGGGTTCGGCGTTTGAGGATGGGTTCCCGCTCCATCCCATAACGCTTTTTGCACTTGATAGATTATCAAAAAAGGTGGCACAGAACGAGCGTACATTTTTTACGTATCTGGCTGGCGACGAAGACAATACTTTGTTTTCACAGCTGCAAAACTATAATATTAAAGAGTTCCATTTTATTGGGCTTGATGCCATATATGATTATTTCGAACTGAATATAAAGTCTTTCAAGACGGATGAAGCCTATGCCGTATACAAAAAACTTCAGTATGCATTGAATAAGCTTGGAACTGATAAAAAGGGATATCAAATAAAGATACTGAAGACAATGGCAGTAATCAGCATAATAGCTGATACAGATGTGCTGATTGCCGATAGAGATACTTTGTGTTGTGTGATTGATGGCGATCAACAAGAAGTGTCAAATGCAATTGAGAGTCTTGAAAAGAAAAAGATCATTAAATACATGCGTCAATATGGGTACTATGATTATTTTGATAGTAGCATATTTGATTTGGAGAAGATGATAGAGGATAAACTCCCTAGCATTAATGATGAAATGGTAGTTCGGATTTTGAACGAGAAATTCGCTGATTTTGCGTTATATCCATACAGATACAATGAAACTTATTACATTAATCGAGTTTTTATTCCAGCCTTTGCAACCAAGGGTGAGTTAACCAAGAAGTCTTTTCATAATACATTACCGAAGTATTATGATGGCACTGTAATTTTTGTTCTGGATGATCAGGCAGATGAAAAAGAATATGCTCAGATGTTAGGTTTGCCTAAGCGTACACTTCTTGTCGTTAACGGAAAATCAAAAGCAGTTGAGGAAGAAGTAAAGCGTTATATTGCACTTCAGTATTTTTATTCCAAGAAAGAGGAACTTGCTGAGGATGACCCAACTGTCGTCAATGAATTATCGTTATACTCAAGCGAACAGGAAGCTATTGTCAATGAGTTAATCCGTAAGTGGAGAATGCTTCGGGATCCGGGAACGTTTGTAATAAATAGCGGCAGCCTCATTGAGGTCGCATCTGAGAAGGAGCTTTCTGATGTGCTTTCAGATATTATGGATGCTACATTTAACAGAACGCCTAGGGTAAACAATGATTTGCTAAACAAGAATAACCTGACAGGTGCTATCAGACTTGCGCGGAAGAAAGCAATAGAATGTATCATGTGGCAAGAGGATATATATGATGGATGTTCTACGCTGTCGCCAGAGTACAATATTCTGAGAGCCACATTATCCAAGACCGGAATCGCAGACAACAATACGGTAAAAGAGGAAAATCGCATAGCAGAGGAATCCTTGAATTATTTGCCAGATGAGAGGCACACAGTGTCAGGGAATCCGGTGATGAATGCCATTCAGCGAAAACTGCGTAGAGCAGGAAGTGAACGTCTTGCATTGAGTGAGTTATATGAAATGCTAAAAACGGAACCATACGGATTGAGGGACGGGGTAATTCCTGTTTTACTTGCGTATGCATTACGTGATTATCAGAATGTTTCTCTGTATTTCCATGGCAATGAACATTCGTATACAGAGGAAGAACTGGTTAAAGCATTATCTGAGCCAGAGAACTATACATTATTTATTTGTAACTGGAATGAAGAAGAGAGCACATATATTGAGGGGCTGGAAAAACTGTTCGCTGATTATCTCCCAAAGGGAGATGGACTTAATAGATTAGAAGAATTGTTCCGAGCTATTAACACACATTATGCTTCGATTTCTAAGAGTGCAAGAACCACAGAAGTGTATATTTCTGAATTGGCAAAGGAGTACAGAAATATACTTAATATTTCGTATAAGGACTACAATGCGTTCTTCTTTGAGATGTTGCCACGGCTAAATAGTGATTTGCAGGAACTTGTGATTCAGATTGGAAACATAAAGGAAGAACTGGAATCTGTAGGCGAAAAATTATATATAAGAGTTGTGCGTGTGATTAAGCAGGTGTTTGACGTAGATGACTCGGATGATTTGATTCAGCATATGCAGAATATGTATCGTGATGAGTGGGAAGAGAAAAGCCAGAAAGCATTTGATTACACAACAAACAATGTTCTTGATCTTGTTTCGAGATCATCCGAGATGGATGAAGAGCATTTTGTTTTGGAACTTGCAAAAGCAACGACGGGTTTTGAACTTACATATTGGGCGGATAACAAGATTAATGATTTTGAGGAAATCCTTAGAGATGTTGTTAATAAATTGAATGAGTATAATCCGGAAGATGGTCTGCAGCAGGGCGAGATGAAAATTACCATTGAATCTGCGGATGGAGTTCCTTTGATTACTCAGTTTTCTCATGAGAAATTGTCTGCTACGGGAAAGACTATGCTGAAGAAGATGAAAAACACATTGGGTGATTTTGGAGAATCTATCAGCTATGAAGAGAAGATTTCGATTTTGACCGAGATTATGAAGGAGATTATTGGTTAGAGGTGACAGTCTATGATTTATTGGTGCAAAAAATGCAAGACCCCGGTGTTCGATAAAGGCTTGCATAGTTGCTCCTGTGATGGAGAATCAGTAAAGATATCTGTAGGCTCCATATGCAATCCGGTATTCAAGCAAGAAAGGAAATTGCTGGAGAAGATCATGGGCTGTGATTATGGTGATCAGAGTATTTGGTATTTGGGAGCAAGTAAATACTATATCGACGAGAAAATAGTTAAGATACCATATAGAGAATGGTACAAAGCTAAAAAACATTTAGTGGTAGCAGAAGAGTTAAGAAACAACATAGAGGTTGATAGGGATTATTCTCCATATATTTCCGTTGTTAAGGCCAACGAGGTATATCTCAATCAGCTGGTATATGAGGCAGAACAATATATTGTAAATTCCTTGAACAAATACAAGGGAGATAATTATATACCCACAGTTTCTTTTTCCGGAGGAAAAGATTCGACCGTGGTGAGCAGGCTTGTAATGGATGCCTTGCAGGATAATACTGTCATCCATATGTTTGGGGATACAACATTAGAATTCAAGGAAACATACACATATGTTACCGAGAAGTTCAGGAGAGAGAATCCAAGGGTACCTATGATTCCCAGCGAGACGGACAATGACTTTTTTAAGCTATGTAAAGTGTTCGGACCACCAAGCCAGCATGAGCGTTGGTGCTGTACGATATTTAAAACGAGTAACCTGAATAAAGAGTATGATAATCTTCCGGGGAATAGCTTGACATTTCTTGGTATAAGACATAGCGAATCTGTTGCCAGAGCTGGATATAACAGGACGCAGGAAACTTCGAAGATATCTTCGCAAGTAAATGCGATGCCGATTATTGAATGGACAGATTATGATGTTTGGCTTTACATATTGGCAAAAGACCTTTTGATAAACGATTGCTACCAGTATGGCTATAAGAGAGTTGGATGTTGGTGTTGCCCTAACAATTCTGATTGGTCGATGATGCTTACCGAGATATATCATCCGGAAGACATGCAAAGATGGAAGGATATGGTATACGAGTTCGCGGAGCGCACTGGTAAGACTGATCCTGATAATTATTATGAAGAGGGCAAATGGAGAATACGTAGAGGTGCCAGTGGTCTGAAGGATAAAAATGTTACTATTGCGGATACACCTTGTAATCTGTCAGATCGTGCGAGAAATGTAATTATTGAAAAGAAACTTCAGAAAGATGTGTTGGAACTGTTCAAACCTTTAGGAGATTTGAAGGTTATTGAAAAAAAGGATGCTACATATGTTCAGATTTCTGACAAAGATAAATCTGGAGAGTACAGAAAGATATGTGAACTAATCCTTACATATGGAACAACGGTAATAAAGTTATTGCCGGAAGAACGAATCGATGCGACGAACCTTGTGAATAGAATTAAGTGCCAAATGCGTAAATATCAGTTTTGTATTAGATGTTCAGCATGCGATTCAACTTGTCCATATGGTGCGATTGATACTATTCATGGGAAATATACGATTGACGATAAGAAATGTCAGCATTGTAAACACTGTATTGCTAAGTTCTACAATGGCTGCATTATGTGCGATGTTTTGTCGTCAAGGAAAGGTACTCAATGATATATTTTGATAATGCCGCTACAACTAAATATAAGCCGGATGAAGTCATTGAGGCAGTGAACTATTACCTTCGTGATGTTGGCGTGAGTCCAGGGAGAGGAAGCTATTCTCTTGGGATAGAGGCTTCCCGTATGCTCTATAAATCACGGACAGCGGTGGGAAAGTATTTTGGCATGTCTCATCCTGAAAGAGTGGTTTTTACAAAGAATTCAACGGAAGCAATAAACTTACTGTTTAAAGGACTTCTGAAAAAAGGTGATCATGTAATTATTTCATGCTACGAACATAACGCCGTTCTAAGACCATTACAAGACCTCAAACAAAAAGGAATCATTGACTACTCTGTCATAAGCAGAGAGGATTTGGGGTTGGAGGCGGATACTCTTCTTGAAAAATATGCAAATGAAAATACGCGGATGTTAGCGTTGACGTTGGCAAGTAACCTGACAGGAAGAATTATATATAAAGAAGATTGGATGAAATTCTTTCATACAAAGGGCATTATTACTTTTGTTGATTCTTCGCAGGGTGCCGGAAAATTGGCTTTGAACATGACAGAGTCTCAAATCGATTTTTTGGCATTCACAGGTCATAAGGATTTGTATGGTATTCCGGGCGTGGGCGGATTGTGCTGTGAGTCAAAAGCGCATTTCATACCATTGATCCAAGGGGGGACTGGTATACATGGGGAAAATTATGTGAATCCGGACATTTTCCCGGAAGGATATGAAGCAGGGACATTGAATATGCCTGCTATTTGGGCGCTTAAGACGGGGATAGAATTTATAACGGCGCATTCTGATACTATAAGAAGAGAAGAGAAGGCGCTGATGACCTATCTGCTTCAAGGGCTGACAGACATAGATGGGGTAAAGGTGTACGACATAGAGAATGAGCGGGTGGCTACCTGTTGCTTTACGATAGATGATTTGTCTTCGGACAAAACCATTTCGCTTTTAGATAGCAAAGGAATATGCGCTCGGGGTGGTATTCATTGCGCTATTTTGGCACACGAAGCAATAGGGACTGTTGAATCTGGGGCGGTAAGAATCAGTTTGAATTATAAAAATAAAAAGGCTGAGATAGATCAGCTCTTGGATACGTTAAGAAGCAGGTGATTGTATATGCATATTGTTTTTTATAGCACAAGCGATGTCTTTAAAGCAGAAGAAATACTTAATAATGAAAATATAGAATGCAAGGTGGTACCTACTCCGGTTCAGGATAAGGCTTATTGTGGAGTGTGTGTGGAAACATCAGACGAAAAAGCAAAGGATATTATGGGCGATATGGATTTTGAAGTGCTGGAATAAGAGCGGAAGGAGGAGGCGGAATGTCATTTAAGGATTTAACGCTTCTGAAGCATTATAAGACATATAAGAACGACATTATTAAAGAATTCTACACACCGGTTCTGAAAGAAGCGGTGCTTTACCAGCGTGCGGTTGGATACTTTTCGTCAACAGCGTTGATTGATCTGACAAAAGGAATATCGGGGATGATAAAAAACAAGGGACGTATACAGTTTATTGTTTCTCCGCTTTTGTCCCAAGAGGATATTGATGCAATCAATAAAGGATATGAAAAAAAGGAAATAATTGGTGAAGCTCTTATGCGGGAGTTCCGCGAACCGGAGAATTATTTTCAGGAGGAACGTTTAAACTGGCTGGCATACCTTATAGAAGAAGGGTTTCTGGAAATCAAGGTGGCATTTACACCACCAAACAAAGAGATGGGCATGTACCATGAGAAAGTAGGTATAGTTACTGACGAATATGGAAACAAAGTGGTTTTTACCGGATCGTTAAATGAAACTTTAAATGCATTCCATAACAACTATGAGTCGATTGTTGTTTTTAATTCATGGGAAGAATCAAAAGACTATGCTGACGAAATGCAGCACGATTTCGAACTGTTATGGAATGATCAGGATAAGGACCTTGAAGTAATAGAGTTTCCAGAAGTGGTAAGGGAAAAGTTCCGGGTTAGAAGGAAGGAAAAACTCAATCTAGAAATAGATGAAGAGGAAGAAGAAACAAAACCCGAGGTGAAAAAAGGATTTCCCAAGTTACCAGATGGCTTCATATTGAGAGAATATCAAGTTGGTGCGATAGAGTCTTGGCGAGATCATGGATATCGCGGTATTTTTGACATGGCGACCGGAACAGGTAAGACATATACGGGATTGGGTGCTGTTGTAAGGCTATTTGAGGAAAAGAAAAGGCTGGCAATTATAATAGTATGTCCATATCAGCATTTGGTTGAGCAATGGGTTGAAGATATAGAATTATTTAATATGCTTCCGGCGATAGGCTACTCAGCATCAAAGCAGAAGAATTGGAAGAAGCGGCTTGAAAATGATGTGATAGACTTTTCTATCGGAATAATTGACACATTCTGTTTTGTTACGACTAATGCGACGTATTCTTCAAAGTTTGTGACGGAGCAGATGTCAAAGCTGGGGGCTGATACATTGCTTCTGGTGGATGAAGCACATAATTTTGGTTCAACCACTTTGAGAAAAAGATTATATAAAAATATTGATTATAGATTAGCTCTATCGGCCACTCTTGACCGACACGGAGATGAAGAGGGAACACAGTGCTTAAAGGATTATTTTGGTGAGAAGTGTATTGAGTATGATTTAAATCGAGCTATTAAAGAGAAAAAGCTGACCCCGTATTATTATTATCCGGTATTGGTGCATCTCGATAATGAAGAACTTGAAAGATATAAGGAAATATCCTATTTGGCATCCAAGGAATGTCACAGAAATAAGCATGGAAAGCTGAACATTACGGAAAAGGGAAAGAGTCTTCTTTTGCAAAGGGCCAGGATAGTTGCTGGGGCAAAGTCTAAGCTGGATGCGTTACGTGATCTTATGAAAAAGTATAAAGATGACACGCATATGCTTGTATACTGCGGTGCTACAAGAGTACAGACCTTTGATGCGGATGTATCTGAAGTAGATGAAGAGGGCGAAAGACAGATTGTTGCGGTCTCCAAGATTCTCGGTAATGAGTTCGGAATGAAGGTAACGCATTTTACTGCTAACGAATCTGCAGAGGAAAGGGATGTAATAAAAAGACGATTTGCAATGGCGGAACCGTATCAGGCGATTGTAGCCATAAAGTGTTTGGATGAAGGCGTTAATATTCCAAGTATAAAAACAGCGTTCATACTTGCTAGTACGACAAATCCGAAAGAATATATTCAGCGCCGCGGAAGAGTGCTGAGATTAGCGAAAGATAAACCATATGCTGTTATATATGATTTCGTGACATTAACACGACCATTGGATGAAGTGAATCCATATAGCCCAGGCTACAATTGTGAGAGGGCGTTGGCTAGAAGGGAACTGCTGAGAATTAAGGAGTTCGGGGAGATTGCAAAGAACTCTAGAGACTCAGATGATCTTATAAATGATCTTGAATCGGCATATTCAATAACCACGGAAGAATTGGAGGGTGCATGCGATGGTGACGAATTTGAATGATGAAATAGATGAGAAGAAGCTCGATACAATCAAACTGAGAATTCTGGAGGCTGAGACTGATAACATAGTAAAAAAAGAGTCTAGGGCTGCTATGATTGATAAGATATATAAACTTATCATGCAGGAGGTGGATAAAAAATGATTATTCATAAGCTGGAAATGTATAACTTTAGACAGTACATTGGCTTACAAGAAGTTGAGTTTTCTACTGATTTGGATAAAAATGTTACTGTGCTCATTGGTGTAAACACCTCAGGTAAAACGACGATTATTCGGGCGTTTGAGTGGTGCTTTTATGCTAAAAACGGGTTTGAAGATCCAGTTCTTCTTAACAGTGAAGTGCGTGATAACATGAATGTTGGCGATATGCAAGAGGTATGGGTTGCGGTTACTTTTTCGCATCAGGATTCCAACGGCGACAAGATGTATACGCTTAAAAGAAAGTACACATACCTGTGTAATGAGCGAACCAGGGCTGATGGAAAACTATTTGTGGGGTTGAATAAAAAGCCGGAGGAAGATTTGTCCCTTACATATTTGCAGGCAGATGGTCAAACAAAGACTGACATACGGAGAGAAAATATATCGGAATCAATAGATAGGGTACTGCCGCAAGACCTTTCGGATTATTTCTTTTTTGGAGGAGAACGAATATCAGGAATTGCAAATAGGACGGATCTTTCGAATGCTGTTCGAGGGCTCATGCGCCTGGATGTTTTGGAAAATGCTCGCGATCATATAAAGGAGGCGTTAAAGAAATTTTCGAGCAATATTGATACGTCGGGAGATGCTAAAGCGCAAGCTGCACAGGATAGTTTAGGAACAGCAAATAAGAAGCTTCAGCAATACAAAGAAACCAGAGATAACGCTCAGGCTGAAATGGAATACTATCAGAAGCAAGAGAGCGAATATAATGTTGAGCTTTCAAAAAGCAATGTTGAACAGGTAAAGAAAGCAAAAGAGGAAAGAGATAGAATATCAAAGGCATTGATTAACGAGGAAATTCGTCTGGAAAATGCCATTAGAGCATATGTTGATTTGTTTAACAAAAGACCATATGCATTCTTTGGAATGCCATCTATAAAAAAATCTTTGGAGGTTTTACAGGAAATTAATGATCAGGTTGAATGTGTTCCCGGAATGAACCAGGACTCCATTGATTATTTAATAAACAGAAAAATATGTATTTGTGGCACACATCTCGATCCTGGAAGTCAGCCATACCAACTGGTGATGCAGGAAAGAAGGAAGCTGCCACCAGAGACTATAGGCGCGGTGGTTATGAACTATAAGAACAAGGCAGAAGGATATCTTTCCGGTAGTGAATCTTTTTTTACCGATATAGAGGAAAAGTATAAGGAGATTCGAGGGATACAGCGCCATATTGGAGAACTACAGGATGAAGCAGGAGAGAAGTCAAAACTGATTATTGATGATACGGACGCAAAAACCATAGAAAATAAACGCCACGAGGCTCACACAAAGTATTTAGAAGCAAAATCCGATTATGATCAGGCGGTTATAGACATAGGAGGGTGCCAGAGAGATATTAGAAATTGTGAGGATGCTATTGCCAAGTTTGCAAAGAGTAGCACAAAAAACAGTCGGCTGGTGCGATATATTACATATGTATCAATGGTTCAAGAGTGGCTTTCAGATACATATAAAGCGAAAGAAGATACGGTGCGTTATGAATTACAGCGGCGAGTTAATTCTAATTTTGCAAAAATGTATCATGGCGAGAGATCTATTACAATCGATGACAAATATCGTGTTAAGTATAGCGATATTACTACAGAAGAGTCAGACGGATTAAAGGCGGTTAAGAGCTTTGCTTTTATAGCGAGCCTTGTATCAATGGCCAAGGACAGAATACTTGATGATGAGGAAATGCAGTTAGGTCAGGTATATCCACTTGTTATGGACGCACCATTCTCAAACGTGGATGAAATTCATATTGATAATATCTGTAAAATACTTCCGAAGACTGCTAATCAGGTGATAATGGCTGTTATGCAGAAAGACTGGGAGTATGCTGCTGTAAATCTCGGAGAATATGTTGGTAAGAGCTACAGCATAACGAAAGACAAGGATGTCGAAGGTAAAGAAATAGATACAGCAACACATATCAGATAGGAGGGTGTGAAATATGTTTAACACAAATTTTGATATCACAGGTGTTCATGCCAATTACCTTAAAGACTTGTGTGAATTGCGAGGAAATGTTGCTGATAAAGATCAGCATAACAACTTTAAGATTTTTAAGGCTTATATTGATGCCTATATCCTATGTCCTTTAATTGGATACCAGTATAGCCGAAAGGGAAAAATGGGGAGCGCCGCAGATGGTGATGTAGGTATCCTCGCGGAACAGATTGTTAAAAGAAGCGGTGAGCTGAAATATATTTATCAGATTCTGATGCTGATAGATGAAGAGTCAGAGCCGGATACAGAAAAAAGGATTTACCGGGCATTCAATTTCTCTGAAAAAACAGAGGAAGATAAGGCGATGGTAGCTGAGAATATGCAGATTTTTAATGAGTATTTTCTTGGTGGAGTAGAGGTTCTTCATGAGCAGTTTGTGGATGAGTGTATCGATAGGGATGCATATCTTTTGAAGATGTACCAATATACAAATATGTTTAATGAAGAGCAGGACGGTGAGGCACTGAAGGCAGGAATTGATAAAATACTAAACAAATAGAGATGATGATATGGGTTACTATGACGATGATAATTACGAATATATTGATGAATATCATGACAGCATAGAACCAGTAGAACTTGTTTCAGAAGCATTCTCTGAGAAGTCAATAACCTGTGTTTTGGAAACTGCGGGACTTGTTTCAGAGAAGTCTCCCAAGTACGCTGGTAATATGGAGCGACTTGTTTTTGTCTATGGAGATGATAAAGAGGTTTATTCCTCTGATGAAATTCGCTATACAGAAAAAATAGATTGTGTATATATGTATTCGGATTTTAACAAGTTCATGCGACGGGGAGCCATGGTTTGCAGAGTGATAGCCACTAAGATTGAAGCGGTAGGACATGATGCGGTGACATCGTGTGTAGCTTTTGAAAAAATAGTAAATAAAGCATTAGACGGGTTTAATATTTTCTTTTTTGTGACTGATGATAGTGTTTTCTTTGGGTGTCGTGTGTTTGACAAGAATGGAAAATATGATTGCGCATTGTCGAATCCTATTAGAGAAGAATATCAATTTGAGCAGATATTAGACGAATTTGCGTATACGGCCGATGTTGGAAACTTTATGGATTATTATGGGCAGGTTCGAAGCATTATTTCGTGTGATCAAGATGATAGCCCAAGTTATGAGGATATACTGATACGGCGAAGGGGAATCCGGCAGTCATATCTTGATAATCTGGATGCTATAGAGAACACTCTGGGAGTTAGTTTTTCGAAAGAAAAGGAACGCTATTGTAGTATGTTTTCCGATGCACCGGAAGAAAGCTTTGTTTCTTTACTGGATAGAATTTGCGAAAGCCTTGCGTTCATAAAATCTAATCGCATTAATACATATGAGATGCTGTTTGAGGCGGATGAGGTGATGCACTGGGCAGAACAAGTTGAAGCAGAGAATGAACGAATGGCGATAGCAGCAGCCCAGGAAAATAATGAAACTGAAGACGTTACTGATGATGAAGCTTGCTCTTTGCTGGATAATCCTGAGGAAATGATAAAACTCTTGAAGAAACGGAGGGGTTTGTAGTGGCTGGTTTTGATTTGAAGGAAGGAAAATATGAAGCAAGAAATGCCTCAGACGATGAGCTGTGGTCTGCTTTTTCATGCGTTTTTTCTTCTAAATCGAGAAATGATTCAAGCTACAAATATGGTTTCTTAAAGGCAATAATAGATAATCTATATAATGTTGATAAAGATTTAAAGCTGACCTTCAATCAGCTCTTCAGCAAGTTTGGAGAGATATACTGGAATCTGATTCTGAAGTATGGGTTAAGACAGAAGGCTGCTACAAATGATAATAGAGAGACATACCTCGAACAGGTGCTCCATGCCGCTGTTGATAAGTACCGCATAATTGAGCCGATACCATATGAAAGCCTGACGGCAGAAATGATGCTGGATATTTCTCATCAGGTAAAGATTAAATGCAAAAAATATGTAGTGGGTGCATTGTTCGAAGATACCAATCGATTATTTTATTCTTTTTCAAAGAAAGAGGAATGGTTACAGATCAATTCAGTAATGTATGAGTTCATATGCAAGCATAAGGTAGTTATAGAGAAACTGAACTATTATGAGTGGGCCAGATTCCTTGAACGGGTAAATGAGGAAGCGGTGGCAACAAAGCTACTTGATAAAATAGACGAAAGTGCAAAGAGAAACAATCTTTCAGCATATCGACAGATACTCTATGATGAATTTGAAAGCAAGAATTGTTTTTATTGTGGAAGACCTTTGCAGCCGGATAAGATTGATGTTGATCATTTTATTCCGTGGTCGTTTATTAAAGATGATAATTTATGGAATCTAGTATTATCTTGTCCGACTTGTAACCGTAAGAAAAACGACAGGTTGCCAGATGGAAAGTATTTGACGGATATTATTGATCGAAATCAGCATATTTTGATTGGGTATCACAGACCGGAGATGCAGAACTATCAGTCCAGGATGATTACCTATGTATATAACTGGGCAAAGATTAATGGCTATGATAGGACCTGGAAGCCGGAAACAAAGGCGGTAATTGCAAAATGAGTGATAAAAGAACGGAACGCAAATGGGATAGGGAAGAAGTTGTTATTTTGGTGGTTGAATACTTCAGAACAAAGAATTTATCAAGTGAGGAGATCCAGAAGACCCATCAAGGAATAAGTGAATTCCTAAGAAATCGTGAGGAAATGCTGACAGGGGTACCGGTTTCGGATATATTCAGAAACTATGCTGGAATTCATATGCAGTCTAGTAGAATTCGCTGCTTGGATTCTGAAACTCAGTATTCTGGAATGCAGGGCACAAAGCTCCAAAAAGAAATAGTACAGGAGTATTTGAACAATCCGGATAAGATTACCGCCGAAGCAGAACAGATTTATGAGAAGTATGGAAAGAATAATATGACGATAAGCTACTACAACCAAAACGCAGATCAATATTTCCGGGATACTGTAGATGTAGATATGTCCGAATGCTGTGACAGGTTTATCAAATACGTTATTCCTGGTGGGAAGATAATTGATATTGGTGCTGGTAGTGGCAGAGATGTAAAGTACTTTAAAGATAGAGGCTTTGATGTTGAGGCAATAGATGCTTCAGAAGAACTATGCAGGTTGGCAACAGAGTATACCGGCATTCATGTTCAGTATGAGAAGATTCAGGACTGGAGCCCTTCCAGGGTGTATGATGGGATATGGGCAAATGCTTCCTTGCTTCATCTTGGTATTGATGAAATTGAAGAATTTATATGTAAAGTTTCGGATTATCTGCAAACAGGCGGGGCGCTGTATATCTCCATAAAGAAAGGGATCAATAACGGATATGATTCTAACGGAAGATTTTTTACGAGTTTTTCGGAAGAAAATGTACAGCAAATAGTAGCGAAAAGTACAGCATATGAGATTGCGGAACTCTGGCATACAGTGGATAAAATGAATAGGGATGAGGTACAATGGCTCAATCTAATCCTTAAGAGGATAAAAAAATAAAGGATTGCGGGTTATAATGGGCGTGTTATCACTCGATATGCAAGACTGCCAAAAATAAAAGAACGTAAATCTAGAAAAAATGACTTGACAAAATGAGTATGATGGTATATGATTAAACATAATCGAATTTGAAGGTCTCATGGCATAGTTCTGTGAGAATAGAATATCAAATTAATCGGTAACCTTAATATGAATATCTTGTCATAGCTGGAGTTGTCCTTATAAGGGATGGTCTAGTTTGCGTTTTGATTATTATTTGTATATTTATGAGACCTTACATTTCGATGTGAGGTCTTTTTTTGACTCAAAATATAATAAATGTTAGGAGGATGCAAATATGCAGAATGATGAAATGGTTTTTATTAAGCCGAGACAGGAACTTATTAATATATCAAAAATGTATGAGTCATTGCGATATAATGACTATTCAACAGAGAATGGATTGGGGGAAATTGTTGATAACTCCGTTGAAGCAGGAGCTCGACATATTAATGTGTTTTTTGAAAAGAAAAAAGTTAAAAATGGCAAGCGAGAGACCGAGGCTGTGGGTAGTATTGTAGTTGTAGATGATGGGTGCGGAATGAACGAGGATGTAATTAAAAAATGCCTTGTTTTGGGGTGTTCCATGCGAGTGAAACGAAATGGAAGAATGGGCATAGGAAGATTTGGTGTGGGAATGACATTGGGCAGCATTTCTTTGGCACGTAGAGTTGAAGTTTTTTCAAGAGATGATGAAAAGAAAGATTTTCTATATACATTTATAGATTTGGATATGATTTCAAATGGACAAATCACGCAGATGCCTGAACCAGAGTATAGAGCATTGCCTGAAAAATACGCGGAATACATGTTTGGCAATACAGGAACGGTTGTTATTTTAACAAATTGTGACAGGCTAGATGGGACCGGCAAAAGACAGGATGCAAATGAGGTTAATGCCAGTATTGCTAACTACTTAGGCAGGACATATCGCAAATTCATTGAAAGTGGATTACAGATTTATTTGGATGGAAGACGGGTTTGCTTACATGATCCACTTTATATTGCGGGTCCTACTCAGTTTGATACAAAAGAGAAGCAAGATCCTAAAGCAGTGCTGTATAGTCAGACAACATTGGATTGGGATATTCCTGGTATGTCTGGAGAAAAGGCGCCAATTACAATTCGTTTATCGTTGCTTCCTAAGGAATGGCGCTTAAATATTGGGGATGGAGGAAAGGCAGAAGCAAAGAAGCGTAAGATTGATCAAAATGAAGGCGTTTCAATTTTGAGAGCCAATAGAGAGGTGTTATATGATAAAGTTCCTTATCTTATTGGAACAAAAGGACAGTATTCCTATGAGGAAAATGATCGTTTTTGGGGATGTGAAATATTATTTCCGCCTGAATTAGATGAATGTTTTCAAGTAAGATACATTAAACGCGGAGCCGAACCGATCGGTCCATTAAAAGATCGTTTAAGAGAAGAATTGACATCAGCTGTTAAATCATTGCGAAAGACGATTAAAGGCGATAGAGCACAGCAAAAGGCGGAAAATAATCAAAAAGCTAGTGCATTTGATAATGCTGAGAATTTAATGGGAGATGTAGATGCATTGCTTCCGGCAAACAAAGCAGGAAAATCAATGTCCAAGGAAGAAGAAGACCAGAAGATTAACGAAATTTTAGACCAGACATTGGATGATGCAGAAGATAAAAAGGAAGAAAAGAAGGAACAGTTACTGAATAAACCATATTCAGTAGTGCCGGTAAAATATCCACAGTCAATTCTATTTGAACCAGAATTCTTGTTGGGGAACAAAGTTATTATCAAACTTAATGTAAATCATCCTTTTTATAAAAATATCATTAACCCATTATGCGGGGATATTACCAAAGAGGATACTACAACTGTAACCAATGAAAAAAGCAAAATAAAGGATGCAATTATGTTACTGCTTTTAAGTTATGCGAAGGCATTTGCGAGTTTTTCGGATGAGAATTCTACAATGCTTGAAAATCTACTTACATCATGGGGCAGTATTTTAGCAACTGTAGTAAACAAGATGGAATCGTAGGAGGTGCAGGGTATGAACAAAGAGAAGGAACTGTATTTACAGATTGAAGAGGCAACACAGAATGGCAATGATGCAGAGGTAAGAAGAGATAGAGAAGGTAGATTTGTTGTATACTCTGTAAAAAAGCGGAAACAAAAGCAAAGAACTGATAAATAAAAATATATTTCCTTGATTGAAAGGGCAGTCAAGAAGAGCTAAAGGGAGCTGAGATGATAAGATAAAATCTTGTTGTCGCAGCTCTGTTTTTTTAACAAGTGCAACACAAACATATATTCTATAATAGACGCGAGATATTTTTGCACATAATAGCTGCCTATACAAATTTTTTTGCTAGATATATTCATTTATTAAAAAAGAAAGGAGGTAAGTACAGGATGATTCCGATAGAGTTTCAGGAATATGACAATGATATTAAATTTCAGCTTGGTCAGCGCATTCAGAAAAAAAGACTCGAAAGGAAATTATCAGCAGTTGATGTGGCAGAATATTTAAATATTCAAGCTAATCAAATTTCCAGAATTGAAAATGGAAAAGCTAATTGTACAATTCCACAGATGTATGTATTAGCACAACTATTGGATTGTTCTGTAGATTACCTCCTGTTCGGTAAGCAATTGCAATCTGCTCTTAATGAAGAACAAAAAGCGGCTATTAATAGTATGTTGTTAGCATTTGAGACAAGTTAGTCCTTAAAAGGCTACTAATTCATAAAACTTAGTCCTTAGAGGAAGAACATGAAAATCAAATTTGAGTTATCATATAAATGTGCTTAAGAAAGCGTTCCGTATTACATTTTATGGAGGGATAAGTTATGACAGGTAAAAAGGATAAATCAGTTGTTGCAGTAATATCTGGATTGACAGATAGCCAGGCGGCTAGGGTTTCGGCGGATATTATGAAATCGAAGCAAAGAAATGCGCCTTTTGGAAGAGGGACGATTGCTTCTGGCTTTACATCAAGTGTTGGTTCACTTCTTCAAAAGGGAACCAAGGAAACAGGAGGTTAAGATTATGACAAGAAACAGATCATCAGCACATACGAAGGCACAAAAAGCTGGTAGAGAGAGGGACGGAAACCGATGCCAGATTTGTGGATCCCGAAATCGTGTTGAGGGGCATCATATTGTGGATTATCAGTTTGGTGGAGCGGCGAGTGTAGATAATATTATTGCTCTGTGCCGCAAACACCATATTGATGTACACAGCGGCAAGATTGATATTTTTATAATTTAAGTGTTTAGCAGTAACCTTCAAATTGAATAGAAAGAACTTATCGGAGATGATGTAAGCGAAACAAATGAAAAAGAGATAGCTGAATATGCGGTTAGCAATGCCGTTATGGAAAATGCATACCGCTGGTGTCAGAAATATGAGGTATTGTTCCGTGTTTTGTATGAAGATGAAGAACTCAGAAAGCATTTGCGGTCCTATAGTGTATATCAGCCACAGCAGGAACATAAGGGGTTATATCTGATTTTGCATGAATGTATCAAGGAAGCATATGACGATGGCGTAGTAATAACAAACTATAGTCAGATTATTGAAAATGGCAGAATTTCTGACAGAGAGTTAGTCTGCCCGACAAAGGAATGGGTTGATACATTGTCAAAAGAACAGATATTAGCGTGCATAGCCTGGCATTTCAGGCGAGATCACTTTAACGAGGGGAGCTGGACGAGAGATTCGGTTGCTGAAGGACATATGCTTGTGCTGGGGCAGGGGTATCTGGGCAATTTTGACAGAAAAGGCTGAAAAATACTCCCCCAAATACTACCTTTTCAGGCAAAAGTAGTATAGACCGCTCCGTTCGGAAAATGCTATATTTAATCTGGACGAAGCGCGGAGAGGAGAGGTGACAAAAGGAAGCGCATTGGAGGAGTTTCGGATGGAAGAGACAGGAAAGGGAGAGGTGAAAGAAAATGTTGCTTGAGTTGCTTGCGTTGGTCTTTGTGGTATGTTTTTGCGTGGTGGTAAATATAGGGGGGGACCAGTGGTTGTTTGTGTTCATGAAGCTGCTGGATGCGCCTACATGGCTGATGATCGCGGTATCTGCACTTCCGGCCCTTTTGATATGCGGGATGTGGAAAGATTTTATCAGGGCGTTCAAGCTGCAGAAGAAAAGCTATACTTGTTCCCTCAATGAAATGAAGAAGGCGCAGTATGCAGTGGAATTCCTGCGAAAGAGCCTGCTTTGGGGAGGCGTTATCATAACCCTGCTGGGGCTGATGAATATTTTTTTTAATCTTTCCGGTGACAGTGATTGGTGGGGACTGGGTCCTTGTCTGTCGGTTGCCGAGTTTCCTCTCATCTATGTGGCGATGCTGGAATTTCTGTTGCTGCCCCTGGAGGTCGTAGTCAAGAGGCGCATTTTGGAATTCATGGAGGAAGAGTAGGGGATGAGGAGACGATTGATTCGTTTTCTTCTTGGCGGCCTGTATGTAGGACTGTTGACATTGCTTTTGATCGTTCACGTGCAGGGAATCGCGGGGCAGATAGAGCGGACAATGGCTTCGGTGGAGGTATTTCTGCTGGCATTTCCCACGATGACGGTCATGGTACTCTATGCGCGGATGAAAGAGCAGAGCAAGGAGGACGGACCGCCTCAGGGTACCGGACAATCGAAGATCACCAGTGTGGAACAGCTTAAGGAGCGGCTTCAGGACTGTCCCCTGACAAGGAGGGAATGGGAGATTGCGTGGCTGATATACCGGGGATACAGTAACAGGGAAATCGCGGAAGAATTCTGTATCGCGGAGAGCACGGTCAAGAAACATACCTCCCATATTTACGAGAAACTACAGGTGTCCGGAAGGAAGGAGTTTCGGGAAAAAGTAAATATACTTGCATTTACAGCCCTTTAGTGGTATATCTGTGAAAAAGGGATTTTTGAGAAAGAGAGGATATGAGAATGCAGTTTGAACAATTACAGAAAGACATGGTCGCTGCCATGAAGGAGCGGAATAAAGTTCGCAAGGATGCCATTTCCGCATTGGTTTCTGCAGCTAAGAAGGTGGCTATTGACGAGGGTACGCGGGACAACATCACAGAGGAAATCGTGGATCGAGTGATATTAAAGGAAATCAAGACAGTGAAGGAGCAGTTAGATACTTGTCCGGAATCTCGTGAAGATTTGCGTCAGGAGTATCAGGCCAGATATGATATTTTTCAGGAATATGCGCCGAGGATGATGTCTGCTGAAGAAGTGGAGTCATTTCTGAAGGATAAATATGCCGATCTGGTGGCACAGAAAAATAAAGGGCTGGTCATGAAGACAGTGATGCCGGAATTAAAGGGCAAGGCAGAGGGAAGTGTTATCAATCAGGTGGTGGCAAAACTCTGCCAGTAGAACGGATTACATTTTGCTTAGATTAAGTCATTGGGAAATTGTGATATAGTTAATTTATGAAAAGCAGAAAAAAATATTTAAAATATCGCAAAAAACAATTAAAGTGGGGACAAATAGGCTGGCGCTCCGAATCTGTGTGTTCCAAGTGCGGGCAAAAAACAATTTATCATATTTACAGATATGATGCATGGTGTTGTGCATCGTGCAATGAGTGGCTGGATCGGGCATGTTCCGATCCGGATTGTCCGTTTTGCAGCAGAAGACCGGAGACACCATATGAGGCATATTATTTGTTGGATATAGAAGCCTGCAGTGCAGGCAGAAAAAAACTTTGGAGATGTGAAAACTATCAGCACAAAACAGATGGGATGAGAAAGCATAAAAAGAAGTTACTTGAATTTACTAAGGCCGGAGAGTGATGATCACCTGCAACAACTCTTTTTGCAGGTGATCCATACAGGAAAGATAAAAACAGCAACTTCCTCAAACAAAATTATTATTTGATCATAAGTCAATTACATGTTATTTACAAAGGCCTGCATTTTCGTTGAAGGTGCCTGACAGGCATTGACAACAATTATGCCTGCGATTGAGATAGAAGCATTCAGAAGGACAGGAATGAATTCAGCGGGCAGGAACTGCAACATACCAGTCATGGAACTGCGTTAGGGCAAAATCTTCTTCAAAAACGGAAACATCCGCAAAATAGATGATATAGATACTTTCCTGGTTGATGTTGTCATAGTTGATTCTTGTATTAATGCGGATTCCCTTGGTCTCAAAGCACGCCGGAGCCGGAGCAATATCATAGACAACGGAAGAAAGGTACTCAGAAGGCAGGGTCTCAGTATAAAGGAGCAGTCGGGGCCATTGTGCTCCTTTTTCGACAGTTATGGTGGTGATGCCTTTTTCCTGACACTGCTCCCATGCAAAATCTACGCAGTCCTCCAGGCCTTCCGCAAAGTAAGCGCTTGTAAGCCTGCGGTAATCTGTGTAATAGTCCCATTGGAACAGCAGCAGGCATATCAGGTAAATTGCCGATAGTCCGCCGACTATCAGATTTCCCAATATTTTCTTTTTTCTAAGGGCAAATTCCGTCACAGCCCACACACCATATGCCTCGCTGAGTACCAGTGGTATGTAGAGGGCATTAATCTGGTGCTGCCTTGCGGTAACCTGAAGGCAGACAATAGCGCCTCCCACCAGTTGAGTAAACAGGAAGAACTCCGGTGCAAAGGTTTTGCTGCGAAATTTCAGAATCAGGTTTTTAAGTAGAGCTACAATGCCGATTACGATAAAAACACGTCCTATATCGAAAAATAATCCCCAGGGAAGGAGAAAATCATAGGGGCTCCCGGTGTTTTGATGCCAGAGCAGAGAAAAGGAATTGCGCAGGTTATGCAGCATTTCAGGTATGCTCCACGCAACTTCAGAGCCTCTGAATCCGCTCATTCGGGGAATGGTGATGAAAAACAGAGAAATCTGAGGGAGATCAAGGGAATTGATCAGCACAAATATAATTAACGGCAATGCAATCAGGAACAACAACAGGCAGGAAAGCAGACTCCATTTATTTATGCGAAGCTTTTTACAACATAAGCCGTATATAATCTGCAGAGCGAGCATGAGGGGCACGATGGGCCAGATGACCGCATAACAGTACAGGCTCAGGCCATAGAACAATGCGGCAGCCGGCAGGAATTTTTCCTGCTCCAGGCTGCGGATAAAGAAGTAAAGTCCGAACATCAGGAAACCGGGCGCAAAGTTAGCGTCCAGGCCCCAGCGCGACATAACGATATGCCAGGGACAGATCGCAAGGAGAAAGAGACTCCATATACCGGCCCTGGAGCCAAAGAGCCGTTTCATCAGGCAATACACAGCCCAAAGGGTGAAAATGGCTACAACCGCCTGTGGCAGCCTGCTCAAAAACGAGTTTATGTGACCGCCGGAAAATATCAGCAGGGGCGTTGTAAGCCATGTTGCCAATGCGCTTTGACCATCGCCCCATGTTGCCATATATACGGGAAAATGGTTGCCTGCGGAGTCCATGCCTTCATGGAACAGAGCAAAGGCATTCCATGCTGTAAAGGCTTCATCCTGATGCATTCCGCCAGGTATGCAGCCCAGCGCCGCAAGACGTAGCACAGCGCCCAATAAAAGAATAAAGAAAACCAGGAGCTTTTCAGTCTGTATTTTTCGGGGGAGAAGGGATAATTTTTTCATTATGGTGTCTCCTTTTACCTGATTGCCGGATATGTAAAAAACTATAGCACAGACGCGGTTCGAAAGCTATCTTTTTTTGAAAACAGTGGCTGATGATAGCCGAAAGTGTTATAATTTAAGTGTTTAAATTATTTACTATGTTCCTGTTTACGGCAATGAAAAGTGCCGATTATTTTAAATGGAGGTATAGAGATGAAACTGGCAACGGCATTATCCGAAAGAGCAGATTTGCAGAAAAAGCTGTCCGAGCTTGGAATCCGCTTAAACCAAAACGCAAAGGTGCAGGAGGGAGAGGAACCTTCGGAGGCACCGGAAGAGCTTATAGCCGAGCTGGACAGGATTGTGGACAGGCTGGAAGAGTTAATTGCAAAGATCAATCTGACCAACAGCGACACGGTTCACAACGGCAGGACCATCACGGAGCTTCTGGCCCACAGGGACTGCCTTAAAAGCAAAATTCAGATCATGCGGAATTTTCTGGACAACGCAAGCAGCAGGGTAAATCGGATGACTCACTCCGAAATCAAGATCATGAGCACCGTACCGGTATCCGAAATGCAGAAAAAGGTGGATGCGCTGTCAAAGGAATTGCGCGAATGTGACGAGTTGATCCAGGAACTGAACTGGACAACGGAATTAGTGTAAAACATATTTTATTTTACAGCTGGTAATCCGACAGAGTGGATGTATCCTCTCCGGCAGAGAATGTGCCGACTCAGGTAGAGGCGCGGACCGCCTCCAAGGGGTTCAACTCCCTATTTAATAACGCATGTCCCGTATTGATACACGCGCATCGTTACATTTTTTTATTACTACCATTGCGTCAACTGTCGGATGAGGGTGGGTTTGGGGAAAAATTTGATGGACGAAATTCCAAAAAAAGTGTATGATAAAGGTGCATAATAAAATTGCATAATAATGTTGCAAGGGAAGTGATCTTATTAAGCATTTTAGACAGTTGGGAAAGAACACAAGAAGAAGGCCGGTTGCAATGGCCTGTATCATGCTGGGGCTGGGGATATTAAGCCTTCTTTTAACATTTGGAAAGGGTGAGGTTCACGCAGCGGAGAGACGGCAAGTGAAAGTTGCCTTTTTTCCCATGGACGGCTACCACATCAAAAATCAGGACGGAAGCCTGGATGGTATGGATGTGTCCTATCTGAGGGCGTTATGCGATTATGCGGACTGGAATATTGAGTATGTGGAGTGCTCCAGCTGGGAGCAGGCGCTGCAGATGCTGGCGGATAAGGAGGTTGATCTGGTGGGTTCCGCTCAGTATTCCGCAAGCCGGGCGGAGATTTACCAGTATGCGGATCTTGCCAGCGGTTATACCTTCGGGGTAATCGCGACCAATGCGGATGGTACTATTGCATATGAAGATTTTCTTGCCATGCGGCGTGTTACCTTTGGCATGGTAGAGAACTATGTCCGGAAGGAGGAGTTCCTGCAGTATCTTTCGGATAATGGAATCGATTTTCCTGTAGTTAAGGAATATGAGTCAACCGAAAAGCTTCAGCAGGCGCTGGATGCGGGGGAGATTGACGCGCTGGTACATACTTTTACGGAGATTAAGGAAGGACAGCGCCTGATCGGGCGTTTTGCACCCCGCCCCTTCTATTATATCAGTTACCAGGGCAATGAAGATGTGATGCGGGAACTGAACCAGGCCATTGCGGATCTGAAGATCAATCAGCCGGGGCTGGAAGCGGAGCTGATGAATACATTTTATTACAACAGATTTGACAAGGCGGCCCTGCTTACCACGGAGGAGAAGGAATATCTGGAGGAGACGGATCTGCTCGTGGTGGGGTATCTGGACGGGCATTATCCCTTTTCCTACGAGGATGACGGCGAGTTTAAGGGCCTTTCCAGGGAAATGCTGGAGAGCAGCATTTCCATGACGGGACAACGGCTGGAGTATGTGTGTCTGAAGGATGAAGGGAGAGCCAGAAAAGCCCTGCAGGATGGAGATATTGACATCCTGGTGTACAGTGCGGATTCAAAGGAGGTTCTGGACAGGCATTATCTCACGGCGGCGCGGGAATATGCAGATGTTCCTCTGGTTCTTGTGATGGATAAGAACAGAAATATGAGTGATATTAAGACTCTTGGCACAGTTTCTTATCTCGAGAATGAGGCAAAATCCGCAGTTTTGCTGCAGAATGTAGAAATAAAGATCTATGATACACAACAGGCGGGCCTGAAGGCCGTTAAAAACGGGGAAGCGGATGCTGTCCTGTGTGACGGATATATGGCGGAGGATCTGTTTCGGACGGATTTTCAATATGAGAATCTACAGATAAAGAATGTGTTTAAGAGCGAGTATCCCATTTCCGTGGTGGTGCGGGAGGAAGACAGGCTGCTCTCTGCCATTCTGGCAAAGACGATCACTTCGATTGACTATCGGGCGATCAATGAGTATATGCTGAAGGCGAATGTATATCCCCTGGCAAATCTCCGTACTTTTATCCGGAACCACAGTTCTGTGATCATCTTGATACTGCTGGGTGTTTTGATCTTGGTGCTTTCCGTGGCAGCGCATATTATCAGAGACGAACAGAAAATCCGTAAGCTGATGTATAAAGATACCTTTATGGACATCTGGAATCTGAATTACCTGATATACTGGGGAGAGCGCAGGCTGCTGCCGGAACATAAGAATAATTATGCTGTGGTGTATCTGAATGTGTCACAGTTCCGTCATTATAATATTATTTACGGATGGGATGCCGGCGAGAAGCTGCTGGAAGGCATAGCGGACCTTTTAACAAGCAGTGTGGACCGGAACCTTGAGATTTGTGCCAGGAATCAGGGAGACCGCTTTGCGCTGCTGCTGACCTGCGGACAGCAGGAAACGCTGCTGGAGCGGCTGAACTCCCTCAAAAATACAGTGGAAGGGTATATTTATAAGAAGACGGAAAACTATATGCCGGTGCGGATGGGGCTGTATTTTTTGGGACAGCATGGAAAGGATCTGCAGGTTGCATTGAACTATGCCAGCCAGGCTCTGGATTTCACGGGTGACAGAGATGACAATGCCATTAAGGTCTATGACGATAAGCTGGAACAGATGATCAAGGAGCGCCATGAGCGTGAGAAGCTGCTGCAGTCAGTGGATGTGTGGAAGGATTTTGTAGTTTATTATCAGCCGAAGGTTGATATTCGGAACGGAGAAATCGTCGGTGCGGAAGCACTGGTAAGGTTTTTGAACCCTGCGGAGGGCGGGGCGGTCAAGGCACCGGGATTTTTTGTTCCTTACTATGAGCAGACGGGAAGAATCACAGAGATTGATTTCTTTGTTTATGAATCTGTGTGCAGGATGCTGAGAAAACGCCTGGATGCAGGGGAGAAAGTTGTCACCGTCTCCTGCAATTTTTCCAGAATGCATTTTATCAAACCGGGTTTTGCAGAAAAGTTTGAAGGGGTTCTCAATAAATATCAGATAGACAGGAATCTGATCGAGGTGGAGATTACAGAAACTCTTGTGATTGAGAAGCTTCAGCAGAATACGGTAAAGGAGACTCTGGATACGCTGCACCAGAAGGGAATTCATCTCTCCATTGACGACTTTGGAGCAGGCCATTCCTCATTGGGAATCTTTGAGCAGATTCCGGCAGCTGTGATTAAGCTGGATCGTTCTTTCCTGCTCAACCAGCAGGATCATACAAGACAGGTTGCGATCATGCGCGGTATCGTGAACATGGCGCAAAACCTGGAGGCCCAGATTGTCTGCGAGGGAGTGGAGACGGAGGCAGATATCCGGCTGATGCAGGAAATCGGAGCAAATGTTGCCCAGGGATATTTTTATTCCAAACCGATTCCCGAAGCGGAATTTGAGGAGAGGCTGTCGGGCGGAGGATTTGGCGTGAAAGCGTAATCAACTGTATATCTGCCGCCCTTGTGCCAGGTGATGGCCAGAGGCTCCAGGGAATATTCCGTAATTTTATATCCGTCAGCAGTGGGCGACACGGTGAAACTTGCCATGCCGCCCTTTGTGCATACCTGCTCGGGCTGGGTGCTGATGAAATTGCCGATGGAATAGTAAACCAGCATTTCGTGCCCGTCTTCTGCCGTCAGGACTTCACAGGGCTGGAGAGCGTGGGGATGTGTGCCGATGACTACATCCACACGGCCGTCCAGAAAAACCTCAGTCCATTTTTTCTGGAATTCGTCTGTTTCTGTGGAATTCTCCGTGCCCCAGTGAACGAAGAGGATGACAAAGTCAGCTTCCGCCCGGGCGTTTTCAATATCTTTTCTGATTCTCTCCTCATCATCCAGAAGGTGAACCATATGGGGGGCATCATCGGGAATTTTTATGCCGTTTGTGCCGTAGGTATAGTTGAGAAGCGCAAAGCGGATGCCCTTTTTCGCGATGATTTCATAGGGCCGGTATTCTGTCTCTTCTTCAGTCTGTATTCCTAAACACGTTACGTTCCGGGAGTCAAAGAATTCCCTCGTGGTTTTGACTCCGTCTTTTCCTTTGTCCAGGGCATGATTTGTGGCGCAGGTCACCACATCAAAACCAGCATTTACAATGGCCTCCCCCACGCCGATGGGAGTGCCGAACCGGGGATAGTCGCTGTACAGGAGAGGATTGTCCACCAACGGCGTCTCCTGGTTAATGACAGCCACATCGCTTTCTGAAATAGTATTCTGAAAATTTTCAAATAAAAACCCAAAAGCCTCGTCGTTTTGCAAGCCATAGTTATATAAGGGCTCATGAATGAGATTGTCTCCGAAAGCAACAAAGGAAACGGCGGTGTCCTCTAAGGTGAAGCCCCAGGAATCCCATTTCCAGCAGCTTGTCTCACCATTCAAATCCGTAAACAAAAGCCGGTTCAGAGAATCTGCCCTGCGGTATGTGGAGACATCCGCTAAATCCTTTCCCAGGTAAGAAGACATCCACTTTGGCTTGATTTCTCCGTTGACATACTCATACACAAAGAGGTGCTGCGACCACTTCTTTTCGTCTTTTTCCACCCAGAAGGGCCTGTCCTTGCCGTAACGTCCTATTTTCCAGCAGAGCAGTATAAGCTCTTCCCGGTGGTCATTGTCGATGTCGGCGGACAGCACTTTTTGAACCTTTACGCCCTTCGGAGAGGTCCATATGACAGCGCCGCGTCCGGCGGAGTCCCGCCCGGCGGCGCTATCCTGTTCGGTGGAGGTGTTCTGTCCGACGGCGCTGCCTTGCCATGTGACGCTGACGGTTTTATGGCTGAGCGTAATCTGATAATCCCCCGTCTCATCCTGAAAGGATGCGTCAGTCCACCGGATCCACCGGGGCAGGAAAGCGCCTGCATTCCAAAGGGCATACGCCGCAGCTGCCGCCAGCGTCAGTGCCGTCAACAATACCGGGACAAGGATCAATGCAGTTTTTAACGGTTTCTTCTTAGTTGTGGTTCTGTTCATATCGATAGCTGTCTGTCCATTCCGGCTGGTCAAAAGGGTTATCAAAATTGTAATATCCGTCCTCATCCTGCTGACAGCCTATCAGCTGCCGCCACCTGGTGTCGGTCAGTCTGTCCCCCGCCGGCCAGGAAAACTGATAGAAGGAATATACGCTTCCGCGAGCAATTTTTATGACGCCGTCCACCTTTACGACCACGAATATGCTTGAGGGTTCGCCTGTGGCAATCTCAAGTACCTGTCCGTTGGGGTCTGTGGCAATGTCCACCACAATGGGGGCGGGACATTCCCTGCTGTCGAACCATTCGGAATCGGCGACGTCCTTCGAAGCCTCATACCAAAAGTGTTCTATATTGCCGCCATAAGAGCGGATGAATTCATATTCATCATCGGTCAGGGTTTCATCCTGCAGTTCTTTGCACGATATAGTCAGGAGCTGTCGGGCTATCTGCGACAGACGGGACAGGTCTTCCTCCTGCTCCGGAGTGAGAACACCGTATTTCCTGAGGCCCTGGGCAGTGAGGTCAGCAAGATTGAGGAACCTTGCATAGACCAGCGGTTCCGGCTCCACATAGCCTCTGTCATCTATGTTTTCATCCCAGCCGCCGCCCATCTCCGCAATTACCTGCTTGGTGTAGAGGACGGTGTCATGCTTCAGTTCCGCAAAGCTGCCGGAAAAGCATTCAAGGTTTTTCTTTGTCCACTCCTCATTCTGCATAAATACAGGATACCCCTCGCCCTTGGTCTCAAGCAGGGGGCGGAGTGTGTTCAGCCAGCCGGCATACAGGCTTGCGGACCACAGGGTCTCATTTTCCTGTGACAGGCCCTCCCGAAGCAGGGTCATGTTCTCTGAATAACCTTTATAGTCGGTGGCTCCGTTTTCTTCCAGAATAGCAAGTGCGGTATCGCTGCCCAGAGCTGCGGCCACATCCAGCACATCCGGGAGCATCCGCCGGTCGCCTTCACTGTTTTCTTTTACGCTGCTGTAGATAAGCTTTTGCATAATGGCGGCATCGATGGTAAATCTCTGTCCCATAAACCGAAAGCCGGGAATTACATTGCTTTCACCGTCCTCTATGGGAACGGAATTGATTGCCGGAGGAGGCAGCTGAGCAGTCATGGCATGAAAAGAGTCAAAGGCGGCGCTGTTTCCCGGCAGGTCGGCAACGGCTGCGTCATTGCCGTAGGCTTCGCAGATGGCAGGTGCATATTCGCTTACGCCGAAATCATCACTGGAACCTGCAAAAAAGGAGGTTACCGCATAGATGGCTTCCCAAATTTTATAGGCCTCTGAGTCGGCGGCAAGGGCCATGGTGATGAGAAGGGCGCTTCTGTCCAGGCTTTCATCTTCCTGGCGGAAGTGCATTCTGCCATACCACATCATGGCCTTAAAGTATTTTTCCAGTTGTTCATCTCCCTCATAGTAACCCCGGGGGATATACTGGGTATAATCCTCAAACTCGCCTGTTATGGTGGATTCGACAGTACTGTCTGCCCGGCTGATGCAGTCCAGCTCATGCTGCACGGTGTCCGCCGCATAGTCTCTCACCACGGTGCTGTCGTCAAGCAGGCAGGCTCCTACGGTAAAGAAAGCAACATTGCGCCGGGCGGCATCCTCCCACTCACTGCCCTTAAGCTGCTCATACTGGGTGGCGCTGGCTTCCAGCATTCTGCCGCTTAACCGGGTGAGGCTGTCTGAGAGGTAACTCCGCTCTATGTTTCGCAGGAGATAGCTGAAATAGAGATGGTAGGTGTGCATCAGGGAGTCGACCGTCACGAAGTTTGGAACCTGTGCATACCGGTTGTATTCATATACTTCAAAAAATTCGCTGGCACCGCTGTCGGAATCCACTAAAAACCCATTTCGAGCCAACTGAGCCGCCTTGTCTTCATTTGCGTTCAGATCCCAAAACCGATCCAGATTTATGGCGTTGCTCAGGTCCGGCTCTATTGTATAGGGAGCCACGCAGGGAGTCACGCTGATATCAGGATCCGATGCCGCACTGAGAAGCATGGGTCTTGTGGACATGTCTGCCAGGGTTATGACCGGTATGTTTTCCGGAAGCATGGTAGGTTCTGCAGTTGTGTCTGCGGTGGGAGCGGGGGAGGGTGTCACATTGATATCGCCCTCATCCGTGGGCAGGGGGGTATTCTGGACTACGAGGCCGCCGGGATTCCCTGATTCACCGGGGTCCTGATCTCCTGACCCGTGAAGCAGGATGACGGATCCCACAGCCAGGAGACACAGGCAGGCTGCCGCCAGGCCTCCGATTTTCCAAAGGGATGTTTTCTTCGCCGGTGCTGCCGCAGATTTCGCATTTTCGGCCTCTTCCACAATTTCATCGTTGATGTGGGTAATGCCATGATATATTTTTTCGCTCTTTTTTTCATATTCATTTTTACTCATAGATATATTTCCTCCTTTTCAAGAATGGATTTCAGGTCGAGACGCAGCCTGTACATTTTTTTGGTCAGCCTGGCGGCCGGAATGTTCCATTTTTCCGCCAGTTCATTCAGGGCATCGCCATGCCAGTAGCGGCGTACAAACAAAACCCGGTCCTCCGGAGACAGTGAGAGCAGCCAGGCGCTGATGCAGCGTCCCAACTCTGCATCCTCTATTTCCTGTTCCACGGTCTGAGAGGAGGGAATGCAGTCCTCCAGCTCGTCGAGAATCTGATTTATGCCGTTATACCGCTTCTGGGCATGATTTTTGCGCCAGAGGTTAATTGAGATGTTGCGCACAATTCTGCACAGCCATGCCTTGAAATTTTCAGGGCGCTGGGGAGGCAGCTGGTTCCACGCTTCGTTCCAGGTGTCGTTGACGCATTCCTCGGCATCCTCACGGACAGACAGCAGGTTCATGGCAACGCTGTGGCATAATGCGCCATATTTGCGGTCTGTCTCAACAATGGCATATTCATTGCGTTTCCAGTATAGGTCCATGATCTGAGAATCTTCCATAATACAATTTCCCCTCATTCAGCCGCTGTCAGGCGGCTGTATTCATTTGTTATCATTTGAAGGCCTTCATCCGATAAGTCGGAATCCGGAAAAGAATATTCCCGAAATGCGCAAAAATTTTGATAAGTGTTATTATCTTACCATATAAACCATAAAAAATAAACTGCGGGAGTCGGGTGGATTTATTTCTATATCCGTGCTATTCTTGTTGGAGAGAGGAGGTGCTGTTTATGTCATGGGATTTTTACGGATGGCAGACGGCCGGAAATGTAAAGGCGAAGAACAATATATATAATGGTATAGAAACGCCTCTTGATCTGTATGATGCTCTTTCTTCTGTCTGGTGCGCAGACACCTGTGCGCCCAGAATGCGCAGCGATTGGAGCGAAGAAAATAAAACTCTGGGTCAATGCTCTATAACTGCTTTTCTGGCACAGGATATTTTCGGGGGAGCGGTATATGCAATGCCTACGGACAACGGCGGCGTTCACTGCTACAACGTGGTGGACGGATATGTATTTGACCTTACCAGCGAGCAGTTTGGCGAAGGGGCAAAAAAACTTTGCTATGAGGGGAATGAGATACAGGACAGAGAGTCTGCCGGGCATTTCGGCAAAGAGGAAAAGCGCCGGAGATATGAGTATTTGAAAGAACAGCTTAAGCAACTCTTAAATCTATATTAATTTTTTGGGTTTCCCTTGAAAATATACACGGGAAATCGTATATTAGTCATGTGATTTGCACAGATCGGAAGCTGTTTTCTTCAGTGCAAGTGATTCGGAATGGAGGTAAAAATGACAAAGGCAGAGATTTTGAAGAAAGAGATTTTAAGGCAGTACCGCAGTGTGCGTCAGTTTGCAATGGAGCTGAAGATTCCCTATAGTACACTGGTGACTGCACTGGAGCGTGGGATCGAAGGGATGGCATACGGCACGGTCATCAGGATGTGTGATAAGCTCAGTCTGAACCCGGTGGATTTTTCCTCTCTGGAAAGAGATGCGTCCCTTGGCGCGCAGCTGCTTGAAAACCGCGTTATGCAGAATTATATCAAGCTGAATCAGGCAGGGCGTGATAAGGTACTTGAGCTGATGGATGATTTCGTTCAGATTGACAAGTACAAAGCAAAGGGGAAGAAAAATAAATGAGGTATCACTGGCTGATTGTGGGGGCCGGACTCTTTGGCGCCGTGTTTGCCCATGAGATGAGCAGGGCCGGAAAGAAATGTCTGTGCATTGACAAAAGGGAGCATCTCGGCGGCAATATATATACGGAAGAAAAAAAGGGCATTCAGGTGCACAGATACGGCGCACATATTTTTCATACGTCAGACAGAGCAGTCTGGGATTATGTGAACCGTTTTGCGGAGTTTAATAATTTTGTGAACTCGCCCATAGCGGTGTATGGCGGGGAACTCTATAATCTGCCCTTTAATATGAACACTTTCAGCAAAATGTGGGGAATCAGGACGCCTGCGGAGGCCAGAGAGATAATTGATCGGCAGAAGCGGGAGGCCGGTGAGGCGCTGGGAACTGCTCCCGGCGGTGACAGATCCGGGCTGAACAGGACAGAACCGTCTAATCTGGAGGAGCAGGCGCTGTCTCTGGTGGGCAGGGACGTGTATGAAAAGCTGGTGAAGGGCTGCTTGAAAACCGCGTTATGCAGAATTATATCAAGCTGAATCAGGCAGGGCGTGATAAGGTACTTGAGCTGATGGATGATTTCGTTCAGATTGACAAGTACAAAGCAAAGGGGAAGAAAAATAAATGAGGTATCACTGGCTGATTGTGGGGGCCGGACTCTTTGGCGCCGTGTTTGCCCATGAGATGAGCAGGGCCGGAAAGAAATGTCTGTGCATTGACAAAAGGGAGCATCTCGGCGGCAATATATATACGGAAGAAAAAAAGGGCATTCAGGTGCACAGATACGGCGCACATATTTTTCATACGTCAGACAGAGCAGTCTGGGATTATGTGAACCGTTTTGCGGAGTTTAATAATTTTGTGAACTCGCCCATAGCGGTGTATGGCGGGGAACTCTATAATCTGCCCTTTAATATGAACACTTTCAGCAAAATGTGGGGAATCAGGACGCCTGCGGAGGCCAGAGAGATAATTGATCGGCAGAAGCGGGAGGCCGGTGAGGCGCTGGGAACTGCTCCCGGCGGTGACAGATCCGGGCTGAACAGGACAGAACCGTCTAATCTGGAGGAGCAGGCGCTGTCTCTGGTGGGCAGGGACGTGTATGAAAAGCTGGTGAAGGGCTACACGGAAAAGCAGTGGGGCAGAAGCTGTACCGAACTCCCGGCCTTTATCATCCGACGGCTGCCTGTCCGGTTTACCTATGACAACAATTATTTCACTGACAGGTTCCAGGGGATTCCCGTTGGCGGGTATACTCAGATTGCGGAAAAGCTGCTGGAGGGAATTGAAGTTCGTCTGGGAATTTCTTGCCGGGAGTTTATGCAGAATACTGCCGATACCTTCGACAAGGTGCTGTATACAGGCATGATTGATGAGTACTTTGATTACTGTTACGGGGAACTGCAGTACAGGTCTCTTCGTTTTGAGGAAGAAATTCTGGAGGGCTGCAGCAATTATCAGGGTAACGCCGTGGTAAATTATACGGAGAGAGAGGTGCCCTACACCCGTATCATTGAGCATAAGCACTTTGAATTCGGCACCCAGCCGGACACAGTGATTACGAGAGAGTATCCTGCCGCATGGCGGAGAGGGGACGAGCCCTATTATCCCGTGAATGACGAACAGAACGGGAAGCTTTACGAAAAATATGCCCGGCTTGCGGCGGAGGAGAAAAACGTACTTTTTGGCGGCAGACTGGGACAATATAAGTATTATGACATGGATAAAGTAATTGCAGAAGCGCTTCAGATGGCGGCGAAGGAACTTTCATAAACCGGAACAAAAAAGGACATGTTATCTGTTGGATAACTGCCCGATAAAAAAGCTTCCCCCGGAACGAAAACCGGACGGGAAGCTTTTTGATTTTATTTAGCAATAACTGTTAAACAGCATTCCACTGTACGCGCTTGTATTGTAAGGACTCACATAATTGTGGCCCGGGTTTTTGTAGGCAACAACTGTCTTCTGCACATAATCCATCGGGTTCAGGGAGACCTGATTGCTCTTGCGTATTAAGGAGCTGGAAAGGTTTTTCAGGCTGCCAAAGGTTTCAGTGATGTCATCAGACCGCAGCGCCGCCTGATGAAAAATATCACGGTTCAGATTCATGGTGCCATCCTCTGAGAGGGAGATACCCATGGATTCCAGAGCGGAACTGTATACGCCGACAATTCCCTTCATTTCGTTTACCAGTTGTCTGCTCTTGGACTGGGTTTCCACATAGGAGGCAGCAGTCTTCACAAAATCATTATAGCCGCCAACCAGATGAGAAACATTGTCAGCCAGGGACTCCACATCTGTCTTGAGACCAATCCGGACGGGGCTGCCTTCTTCCGTAGTACTGTTCAGCTGGACATCAAACAGCTTGCCGATGGTGAAATGGTTGGAGGAGGAACTGCGCTCCTCGCCGTTTATGCTGAATCTGGCATTGGAAGCTTCCCGGCTGGTGTAATCCAGTCCAAAGTAATCCACTGTGCCGGCGCGTTTGCTGGTCTTATTGTCGCTGATGGCAAAAAGCTGATTTTTACCGGAACTCAGGCCGGTGGATTCCGATGTCAGCCGAAGGGCACTTCTGCCGTCTGATTCGGCAATGTCCGCCTTGACGCCTGTGCCGGAATTGTTGATCAGCCGGACCAGACGTTCCTGTATATCACGATTGGTTTCGGATTCTCCCACGGTAAACTGGAATTCGTAATTCATGTCATTGATACCCAGATCAAAGGAATAGGTATCGGGGGGCAATTCCGTTCTGGCATCGGGAAGAAAAAGGCCAAGGTTTTCCTGAGAAGTGGCTAGGGAATGAACCTCCAGATCCAGGCCGGGCATGTTATTGTCCAGATCCTGAGACCCGATGTAGGAAGCAGTGACAATGCTTTCGTCCGATGTGTAGGCGCTCTTCTTATTAAAAAGAACATTTTCCTCCATGCCGCCCAGTTGTGCAAGAGTATTTCGCAGTCCGCGGGCATTTTCCTTAATGGCAATAGCGTACTGCTGGGTAGCTTTGCTTGTGGTGGGAAGATACCAGGGGGCTTCCTTATTAATTTTGACAATGGAATTATACACGCTGCGAAGCTCACTTTTTTTGTGAGTGTCATAGCGGGTCAAAGCCTGCTGTGAATACGTAGTAAGATAATTATTGTATACCGCATTTAAAACAGCACCCATTGTCATACCTCCTTTCCTTATTAAGACACTAACCCACTCTTATGTTTACATTGTAGCACACGTTGGGGGAGCGCACAAGTATTTTCTTGAAAAAATTGTTGACGAAATCCGGGTGCTGTGTTATAGTATTCAGGCGAGATAAGATTTCAGGTCTTTTTTTTATGCTTAAAAAATCAAGTGGAGGTAGCCGACATGCGTACAAAAATCACTTTGGCTTGTACCGAATGCAAGCAGCGTAACTATAATACTACCAAGGATAAGAAGACTCATCCCGACAGGATGGAGATTAAGAAGTATTGTAGATTCTGCAGAACCCATACCGTACACAAGGAGACAAAGTAAGGTCTCCTCAGAGACAAAGTAAGGTTTCTTCGGAGATAAAGCAATGTCTCTTTGGATACGAAGCAGGGTTTTGGAGACCAGATAATCAGCGTTTTTCAGTTTGGAGGTCAAAATGGGAGATTCCGCAGAAAAGCAAAAGCGCCCCGGTTTTTTTGCCGGTGTGAAGTCTGAGTTTAAAAAGATTGTATGGCCGGACAGGCAGGAGACTTTAAAACAGTCTGTCGCTGTGGTGGCAATCTCGGTTGTTGTGGGCGTGATCATTGCAATCATTGACTATGTTGTCAAGAACGGCGTAGACTTCTTAATATCAATTCATTAGAGTGAGGGTGATTGTATGGCAGAGGCAAAATGGTATGTGGTTCATACCTATTCCGGCTATGAAAACAAGGTCAAAGCCAATATTGAAAAGACCATCGAGAACAACAAGAACCTTGCAGAGCAGATTCTGGAAGTAAGAGTTCCTCTGGAGGAAGTAGTTGAGCTGAAGAACGGTGTGAAGAAGACTGTTCAGCGGAAAATGTTCCCCGGCTATGTGCTTCTCAATATGGAAATGAATGATGACACGTGGTATGTTGTCAGAAATACCCGTGGTGTTACAGGATTCGTGGGACCGGGAAGCAAGCCCGTTCCTCTTACCGAGGCGGAGATGAAGCCTCTTGGTATCAAGACCGAGAATGTTTCCATCGATTTTGTGGAGGGAGACAGTATTGCAGTAGTGGCGGGTGTATGGAAGGATACTGTGGGCATCGTCCATAAGCTTGACTACAACAAGCAGACAGCCACCATCAACGTGGAACTGTTTGGAAGAGAGACCCCTGTGGAGATCAGTTTTGCAGAGGTGAGAAAACTTTAAGGTATTTACGGCGTGAGCCGCTAAATATATGGTGGGGAGTATTGCCGGAGACGGATATTCCTCACGGCAGCAAAGTGGGAGCAGGACAACATGATTTCAGTTCTGCGCCAGAACGCCGCAGGCAGTCAAGCGGCGTACCACATTATAGGAGGTGCCAAAATGGCAAAGAAAGTAGTAGGCTACATCAAGTTACAGATTCCTGCCGGCAAAGCAACACCGGCTCCCCCTGTTGGCCCTGCGCTGGGTCAGCATGGCGTGAACATCGTTGAATTCACGAAACAGTTCAATGCAAAGACAGCGGACAAGGGCGATGTCATCATCCCCGTAGTCATCACTGTATATGCAGACAGGTCTTTCAGTTTCATTACGAAGACTCCCCCTGCTGCAGTTCTGCTGAAGAAGGCGTGCAACATTAAGTCCGGTTCGGGTGTTCCTAACAAGACTAAAGTGGCGACCATCTCGAAGGCAAAGCTTCAGGAAATCGCCGAGACGAAGATGCCGGATCTGAATGCGGCAAGCCTTGAGGCGGCAATGAGCATGATAGCAGGTACTGCGCGCAGTATGGGCATCACAGTAGAGGAGGGATAATAATGAAGCATGGTAAGAAATATGCCGAAGCTGCAAAGCTTGTAGACCGCACAGTGGCCTATGAGCCCAATGAGGCAATAGCTTTGGTAAAGAAGACAGCAACAGCAAAGTTTGACGAAACCATCGAAGTTCATATCAGAACCGGCTGTGACGGACGTCACGCAGAGCAGCAGATTCGCGGCGCGGTTGTACTGCCTAACGGAACAGGTAAGACGGTAAGGGTTCTTGTATTTGCAAAGGGTGACAAGGTAAATGAGGCAGAGGCAGCCGGAGCTGACTATGTAGGCGGCGAGGAGTTGATTCCCAAGATTCAGAACGACGGATGGCTTGATTTTGACGTGGTAGTGGCTACCCCTGACATGATGGGTGTTGTGGGACGTCTTGGTAAGGTTTTGGGTCCCAAGGGACTGATGCCCAATCCCAAGGCAGGCACTGTCACCATGGATGTTACCAAGGCTGTAAACGATATTAAAGCCGGTAAGATTGAGTACAGGCTCGACAAGACCAATATCGTGCATGTTCCCGTAGGAAAGGTATCCTTTACCGAGGAGGCTCTGCAGGAGAACTTTAACGCGCTGATGGAGGCGATTGTGAAAGCAAGACCCAGCGCTGTGAAGGGACAGTATCTGAAGAGCATTACCCTGGCCAGCACCATGGGCCCCGGCGTGAAGGTGAATACTTTGAAGTTCTAAAGTTAGTAAAGTTAGGGGTTGACAGAAGTCAGCCCCTTATGTTATTATCTTTTACGGTCACAAGACCAAAGCCGAAGACAGTAGGTCCCGGGGAGCGATTTCCGGGGTAAGTTCTAAAGGACGCCTACCGAGGAAAGAGTTTTACCGAGACTTTTTACCTTCCTGTCTTCAGGAAGGTTTTTCTTTTATAAAACTCCTTTCGGCAGGGGACAACCCCAAACAATTCTATAAGGAGGTAAAAAAATGGCAAAGGTTGAATTAAAACAGCCCATCGTAGAAGAAATTTCCGCCAGCATCAAGGATGCTCAGTCTGTTGTTCTGGTCGATTACCGCGGACTGACTGTTGAGCAGGACACACAGCTCCGTAAGAGTCTGCGTGAGGCGGGAGTTGTCTATAAGGTGTACAAGAACACCTTTATGACACGTGCGTTTAAGGACACCGCATTTGAAAGCCTGACCCAGTATCTGGAGGGACCCAGCGCAGTGGCAATTTCCACTGAGGATGCAACGGCTCCTGCAAGGCTGCTGTCTGAGTTTGCAAAGAAGGCAGATAAGCTGGAGATTAAGGCCGGTGTGGTGGAAGGCACCATGTATGATGCGAAGGGGATTGCTTCCATTGCAAGCATTCCTTCCAGAGATGTGCTTATTTCCAGACTGCTTGGCAGCATGCAGAGCCCGATCGCCAATTTCGCTCGCGTCATGAACCAGCTGGCCGAGAAAGGCGGAGCTTCCGCAGCAGAAGCACCCGCAGCGGCACCTGCTGAGGAAACGGCAGAAGCTCCTGCTGAAGAAGCAGCAGAGACACCCGCAGCAGAATAATTTAAAAGTTACCATAATAACAAATAAGAAAATGGAGGAAAGTAAAAATGGCAAAATTAACAGCTCAGGAACTGATTGATGCTATCAAAGAGTTGACCGTATTAGAGTTGAATGACCTGGTAAAGGCTTGTGAGGAGGAGTTCGGCGTATCTGCATCAGCAGGCGTTGTGGTTGCAGCGGCAGGCCCTGCAGCAAGCGCAGAGGCAGAAGAGAAGACCGAGTTCGATGTTGAGTTGACTGAGGTTGGCGCAGAGAAGGTTAAGGTTATCAAGGTGGTTCGTGAGGTAACCGGCCTTGGCCTGAAGGAAGCTAAGGATCTTGTAGACGGAGCTCCTAAGGTTGTCAAGGAAGGCGCTTCTAAGGAAGAGGCTGAAGAGCTTAAGAAGAAGCTTGAGGAAGTTGGCGCAAAGATTACATTGAAATAATGGTTTTGACTAGACGACAAGGGCTATTCTATTGACTTAAGATAGGAAAAATCATGAGATTATAAAGGAGGGAATTCATATGGATAAGACCGAAAATTTATTAACAATGGAAGGTGTTCAGTCCAGTAATCACATTTTTGTTTATGCCATGCCTCGGGCGACGAATTCTCTTAAGGAATTATTTGTGGCACGTTACCCGAATGGAAAGGTTGAGCCAGAACCAGAGGAAATACCATTACGTGGATAAATAAGGTTGATTCAGGTTCGTTTATTGGATGAAGAATTATAATGTTTAAGTTATATAGGGGGACTAATATCCCCCTATACTGTTATTGATTTTATCGGAAGCATATCAAATGTATAAAGCTAAGAAACTGCTGTGCCAGTACCATATCTGAAAGTATGATATTGTTGATTCATAACTTTTTGAGAGAAATGCTTTTTATATATAAGTATCTAATAGGCGAATAGAGGTTGATGGCTTAAAAGCGTAAGGAAGATAGAGTGTAAATATGAATGCAATTTATGACATAGATAATAATAATATGATTATTACAAATGTATTGACAGGTGTTTCATACTCTTGTCCCGCTGCTTTTGGAGATAGATATAAAGCAGGAGAATTTTCTCATGATGAAAGGCTTTTTTTCTTGCATGAGGGATTTTATGCAAAAGACATTTATGAATTGCAAAATTTTTATCCTATTGTGACCCCTTATGCCATATGGAATGAGAATTGTTTAGTATATTTTGGTAAGAATGATGATATTATTAAAACTGAAGTAAGTGCGGATTTGTCTTTTATATTATCTCTATGTAATGGAAACATTTCAATATGTGAGATTCTGGACTGCTGTGAAATTCCAAAAGAAAAAGTTTATGAGTTCATGAACTTTTGCATCTCTTCAGAAAATCAAATTATTAAGTTGCTATCAGATAAATTAGGAAATAGAAATATTGATAACTTTTTCGGGGGATACACATTTAGCTTGGCTTCTCACAATCCTGTGAGTAAAACTGATAACGATAGTTATTATCGAAATTTGTCCGAAGATAATGTGGAAAGACAATTTACTGATATAGAGACTACTATTTCATATATGTTAAGAAATAGAACCAGTATTTTGCACAATAAGTCATATGGGGAATGTTTATTTAAAATTCTCTATAATAAAATGGAAAGCGAAGTAAATCAGAATATAGGTCTTTCAATACTTGAAATTGGTGCTGGTTTGGGAGATGTTGCGTTGAGTATTTTGGATACTGCGCCGTCTCATAGAATATGTGATTATACGATATGTGATATTTCAGCATCTATGCTTGCTGCACAGAGAAATAAAATCGGAACGGTGCATAATGGAATTCCAGTGCAATATATACATAATAACATTTTGAATTCCCCAACAACTATGTTAAAGAGATATGATTTGATAATCTGTAATGAAGTTATCGCGGATTTGCCATCAATTACTTTGAAACAATGTTCAAATGAAGTTATTCGGTCGAAAGCAACTTCTATGAATTACTTAGAGGGTGATTATATTAATATTGGGGCATTTGAGCTTATTACTCGGCTTTGGGAACTGTTATCTTCAGGTGGTATTGCTTTTGTTTCAGAATACAGCGAGTCGGATAATATTCCTCAAATTTCAAGGGTTATGGGTGATCATCAAGAAACATCGATTGATTTCCGCTTGTTAGAGGATTTTGCAAACGAAATTGGTTTTCACAGTTTGAGTTCAAGTCTCATGTCATTTATGGAAATAGAACACGACATTAGTGTGGTTTCTCCTCATGCGTTTTTTTTGCTTCAATCAGTATATGGTTTGAACAAAGGGTTTATTGCAACTCAAGATTTGGAAAGTATTAATTTTTTAGGCTATCAAAATATAAAGATGGTTGCATTGTCAATGTTTTTACGGCATTTTAAAACCTTATTATTGCAAAAAACCTAATTTTGTAGCTGATAAATACAATGTTGTAGAGGTAAAGCAGTGAATAGCAAAGAATTTTTCAACTTGTGTGCACAAGAATATGATAGTGTTTATTATTCCGCAGAGAACACAGAAAATAAGGATATTGCACAGCATTTGACAAACATTATTGAGCAAAATAAAGTTGAAAGTATTATTGAGTTTGGTTGTGGTAATGGGTATTGGCTGTTATTATCTGCAAGTATTGGAGTGCAAAGAATCCTGGGAATTGATCAGTCAGTCGCTATGTTATCTGTAGCAAAAAGCAAGTTAATTAACTATCCTTTTGTTGAGGTTTTGGAGTCTGATATTACACAACAGATGCAATTTGAAAGTTTATTTGATATGGCAATAATAAGCTTTGTGTTATCTGTGATAGAGAGTTGCAGATTAGATTGTGTTATAGATAATGTTTCAAAATCGTTAAGGCGCAATGGTCTTCTTTTTATGGTAGAAAACAAACAGCCATCATTATCTGCAAATGATGTGTGCAAACTGACGATTTGCGAGCATTGGGGAGGGGCGAAATATGATGTAACATATCATTTATACAGTTGCACGTTCTTGTGTCACAAGTTGGAGGAGTATGGTTTTCGAATAATAGAACCTATTGATATAAACTCCGACATCTATTGTCTTGTTGCTCAAAAGAAATAATTTACATATAATTTTATGTGGTAATTTGGAGGAAATATGTATTCTGTCGGTCTGAATTTATTTCAAAATGTTAATACAAAACGGCATATGTTATATAATGAACTACTAAAATGGGCTGTGCAGCATGGACGGTTTATTTCTGCCGAGGACATCAACAACATTGGTGTATCACTTGGATATTCTCCACAGTATATTCATAATGAGATAATTGGATGTTTATACGCAAATTTCCTTACTGGTTCAGAACGGTCATATTTTGTAACGGACAGGGCAGTACGAGATTTTGCATTATATGAAAGTGAGGTAATATACAAAACAGCTGAAATACCTTACACAATAAGTTTTCGGCCTAACGATATAAAAGTTTCCTTCTATCATCTTGCAGGTATGTCGCCGGACATGGCAAAAGAACATAAAACAGTGAAATGGAGTTGGAATCAATCGCTTAAAAGAATTATGCATCATTGTAAAACGTTCGGTGAATTAGAACAAGCTTTATTAGATTCTATTTCGGTTTCGAATCCGTTTTGGGCTGAATATAGTGGTGAATTTATTGACTTTTTGAAAGAATATGGACAAAAGTATCGAAGTGGTGCTGTGTATTCTGCCGATATGAATTTTCGAGGCTTATTTCAAAGTAAAACATTGGAAAAGTATTCGTCAACTTATATGATGTTAAAAAAAAGGTATATCAATCCGGTCGATTGGGGAGGGTATCCTTTTACTTATGATGACATTGAATGTGAACCGTCAATTAAAAAGGATTTTTTGGAAGAAGCATTAGGTGATGGAATGATCCGTTGCATTGATAATGATAAATTTACATTGACAGGTCATTCTTCAATACTTATAGATGCGATAATAAATAGGTACCATGAAAAAAGGTTATCCATAATAGTCAGGAAAAAGCATGATTGTTACAGCCTATGGCTTGGAAGTAACAGTAATTATTCAATACCTTTCTTAGACTATATTACAACTTTGGGGTTTAAGCTTAATGATGGGTGGTATGTTCATGATGCGCTGAAGACAATGAAAGATATGTATAAAACTATGATTTGTCTCTGCAACTTCTTTGTACGTTATGTTCGGTGAAATTGATAAAATAATGAAACAGAAAAGGAATATAACAAAGAAAAACATTAAGCGGAATGCTATTGATTGCGGGTTTCATTCCCTAATTGGTGCCTTTCGCAGAAAGGCGGAACTATAGTTATGAATCACATTCTTTATGAGCCCACATTCTTTGAAAAAGACGATAAGATATTGTGTATTTTTGGTGATAAGCCATTCTGGATTGTTGGTGACAAGTCTCTAAAGCCAATTGTAAATTTTTTTCTTAACGATTTATCTTTTGATGAATTACAAACAATATTGATTAATGATTTTAAGTATTCGGATAAAGAAACTAAAGAAACGATTGAAACAATATATTTGATATTTGATTCAGCTTCTTTGTTTTCGATTCAACAAGATGAAAACTATAACCCAATAGATATAGATAATAATCCACCTAATCCAGTAATTAACGTGACTCGTCGATGTAATCTAAAATGCTCCCATTGTTATGCAGATGCAAACAATGGGCAGAATGCCAGTCAAGAACTTAATACTGCCGAATTAAAGCGGATCATTGGTTTAGTAATGTCTTGGGCAGATAGCAAGCATTATGATCGTAGGGTTCTGTTATCCGGGGGTGAGCCGTTTATAAGGGAGGATATAATGGAGTTAATCCAATATATTGCGGATAATAATGGAGAACCTTTTGTCAACACGAATGCATTGCTGATAAAAGAAGAGTATATGAGTGCATTATCAAAGTGCAAGGCAGAACTTCTTGTTTCGCTTGACGGAGCTCGTGAATCAACACATGAGCTAATTCGTGGAAAAAACACTTTCGATCCAACAATTAAAAAAATTAGGCGGCTATTAGAGCACGGGGTAATAACAAAATTATCAATTACAATTCATAAGGACAACTTATCAGAATTAGAAGAATTTATTGATTTAGCAGTAGATTTGAATGTTGCGCAGGTGGCAATTAATCCGCTTAATATTTTGAGCAGAGCCAAAGATAGTCAATTGCAGCGAGTGAATCTTATAGAATTTTACAATACACTTTCAAAAATATCGAAGAAATCGTCAAGGCATATGTATTATGTTGAACGGTCTGATTATGCGAATGTAGGAGCAATCCTTCTTATGAACTTAAAATTTCAATATTGCGGTGTTGGTTCTGCTTCTTTGGTGATTGACTATGATGGCTCGGTCTATCCATGTTACAATACAATGATTTCAGAACTTAAGTTGGGGAATATAAGATATGATAATCTTGATTCATTATGGAAAACATCTCCCTTACTGAAAAAACTCCGCAAACTTAATGTGAATTCATTTTCAGCAGATTGCCAAAAGTGTCCGGTAAAGTATTACTGCGGAGGTGGTTGCCGTGGCGAAGCCTACTTCACAAACGGAAGTTTTATTAGCAAATGTCCATATTGTTCAGATATGAAAACATCAATAATTGATTTGATGTTTCAATTAAGTGGCCAGGATAATCAAATGTTTCAAAACCGTGTTCATTTTTTTCAAGAAAAACAAGTATTTTATGGACAAAGGAGACTCGACAGTTGGGCATGGTCTAAAAATATATAATATTCTTATTGAGAAAAGAGGGTAGGCATTGGTGCTGAATTTACTTGCGTCTTATATATAAAAAGAGACTGTGGAAGAAAGCTATGACAAAATCAGCCGTTCCCCTGTCGGGATTGGCATCAGAAAAGACAAGGAGATACTGCGCTTAAAATCACAGATCGCAAAGGATTCCTCCAACTTCTCCAAGCCCTCCAGCAGCAATGGGTTTGAGCAGGTGCCAAATAACCGTAAAAAAACAGCAGGAAACAAGGGGAACAGCCGGGGAATAAGGGCAGCTGGCTGGGTGTAGCGGAACATGTCATGCTGTCGGATGCGGCAGAGGGAGTGGCTTATGTTTCCGGTGGGAAGGTCAATTTAAAGACCACTACGGTCTGTACAACTGGCAGGGAGCAGTTGACTATTGCGCTATACGTATCCTGCTTGCTACTGCAAAAAACGTGGACAAAATCTATTAGATACATTAGCTTCTATTTTTTCTGAGCCAATCCCTGCTGGACAGTAACAATAAAACTGTGAAAACTCAAGAATTTCTGCTTATAACAATCCGAAAATTTGCCCTGTTAAGCATTAACCTGAAAATCTGTCCTTGACCCCTTGACCGATTTGTGATATTATAGACGATGCACTATTGTGCTGTGCTATGCCTTTTTGGCGGCATAAAAGAAAGAACGGGGTGAAATGTCAATGGAAAAAAACAGAATACGTCCGGTAGCCGGTTCCAGGGTTATGCGTATGAGTTATGCGAGACAGAAAGAGGTTCTGGAGATGCCGAACCTGATCGAAGTCCAGAAGGACTCCTATCAGTGGTTCCTTGACGAAGGATTGCGTGAGGTCTTCGACGATATTTCTCCTATCGCTGATTACAGCGGCTCCCTGAGTCTGGAGTTTGTGGATTTCGAACTCTGCAGGGATGATGTGAAGTATTCTATTGAAGAATGTAAAGAGAGGGATGCGACCTATGCAGCGCCTTTGACGGTCACGGTTCGCCTGTACAACAAAGAGAAGGAAGAAATCAGTGAGCACAGGATTTTCATGGGTGATCTTCCGCTGATGACAGAGACGGGAACTTTCGTCATCAACGGTGCTGAGCGTGTTATTGTAAGCCAGCTGGTACGTTCTCCCGGTATTTACTATGCGATCAGTCATGACAAGCTTGGCAAGAGGTTGTTCTCCTGTACGGTTATTCCTAACCGCGGTGCATGGCTGGAGTATGAGACGGATTCCAATGACGTGTTTTATGTGCGCGTGGACAGAACCCGTAAGGTTCCCGTAACTGTGCTGGTTCGTGCTCTGGGAATCGGTACCAATGACGAAATTCGTGAAGTGTTTGGCGATGAGCCGAAGATTGAAGCGAGTTTTGCAAAAGACACTGCTGAGAATTATCAGGAGGGTCTGTTAGAGTTATACAAAAAAATCCGTCCCGGAGAGCCTTTGAGTGTAGAGAGCGCGGAGAGTCTGATCAACGCAATGTTCTTTGACCCCCGCAGATATGATCTGGCCAAGGTCGGAAGATATAAATTCAATAAAAAGCTGGCTTTCAGGAACAGGATCAGGCATCAGGTGCTGGCGGCGGATGTAGTGGATCCTTCCACAGGCGAGGTCCTTGCCTCTGCAGGTGATAAGGTGAGCGCGGAACTGGCCGATACCATTCAGAACGCGGCTGTTCCCTTTGTCTATATTCAGACGGAGGAGAGAAATGTCAAGGTTCTTTCCAATATGATGGTTGATATTACTGCTTTTGTGGACTGCAATCCAAAGGATTTCGGCATCCATGAGAAGGTATATTACCCTGTTTTGAAGCAGATTCTGGAGGAGTTTGCCTCAGACCCCGAGAAGCTTGCCGAAGCGATCAAGAAGAATGTACATGAGCTCGTTCCCAAGCATATTACGAAGGAAGACATTATTGCATCCATCAATTATAACATACATTTGGAGTACGGTCTGGGTAATGACGATGACATTGACCATCTGGGCAACAGGCGTATCCGTGCGGTGGGCGAATTACTGCAGAACCAGTACCGCATCGGTCTGTCCAGAATGGAGAGAGTGGTCCGTGAGCGCATGACTACTCATGATACGGATGATGTTTCACCCCAGTCGCTGATCAATATTAAGCCTGTTACAGCTGCAGTGAAGGAGTTTTTCGGTTCCTCCCAGCTGTCCCAGTTTATGGATCAGAACAACCCTCTTGCGGAGATTACGCACAAGAGGCGTCTGTCTGCGCTGGGCCCCGGCGGTCTGTCCAGAGACCGTGCAGGATTTGAGGTTCGAGACGTACATTATTCCCATTACGGAAGAATGTGCCCTATTGAGACCCCCGAAGGTCCCAACATCGGCCTGATCAACTCTCTCGCAAGCTATGCCCGTATCAACGAGTATGGATTTGTGGAGGCACCTTACAGAAAGATTGACAAATCAAATCCGCAGAATCCGGTGGTTACGGATGAAGTGGTATATATGACTGCGGACGAAGAGGACAATTACCATGTGGCACAGGCAAGTGAGGCTCTGGACGCGGAAGGACATTTTGTCCGCAATACCGTGTCAGGACGTTACAGGGAGGAGACTTCCGAGTATCCCCGTTCCATGTTTGACTATATGGACGTGTCTCCCAGAATGGTATTCTCCGTCGCTACCGCATTGATTCCGTTCCTGCAGAATGATGACGCAAACCGTGCGCTGATGGGTTCAAACATGCAGCGTCAGGCGGTGCCTCTTTTGACTACGGAAGCGCCTGTGGTGGGCACCGGCATGGAGCCGAAGACGGCAGAGGACTCCGGTATGTGTATTCTGGCAAAGAAGGCAGGTACGGTAGATTATGTGTCCTCCAACCTGATTCGCATAACCTATGACGATGGGGAGAAAGCTGAGTTCAAGCTGACCAAGTTTTCACGTTCCAACCAGTCGAACTGCTATAATCAGAAACCCATTGTCTTCAAGGGGGATCATGTGGCGGAGGGTCAGGTTATTGCAGACGGCCCCTCTACTGCCAAGGGTGAACTTGCTCTGGGAAAGAACCCGCTGATCGGCTTTATGACCTGGGAAGGCTATAACTATGAGGATGCTGTCCTGTTGAGTGAGAGACTGGTCCAGGAGGATGTATATACTTCCGTTCACATTGAGGAATACGAGGCGGAAGCCCGTGACACCAAGCTGGGGCCCGAGGAGATTACCAGAGACGTTCCCGGCGTGGGTGATGACGCTCTGAAGGATCTGGATGACAGAGGCATCATTCGAATCGGTGCCGAGGTGCGTGCCGGAGATATTCTGGTGGGCAAGGTGACGCCCAAGGGAGAGACCGAGCTGACTGCCGAGGAGAGGCTGCTGAGAGCTATCTTCGGTGAGAAGGCCAGAGAGGTTCGTGATACTTCCCTGAAGGTGCCTCACGGCGAGTATGGTATTGTAGTGGATGCCAAGGTGTTTACAAGAGAGAACTGTGATGAGCTTTCTCCCGGCGTAAACATGGCTGTCCGTATCTATATTGCGCAGAAGAGAAAGATTTCCGTAGGTGACAAGATGGCAGGACGTCACGGCAACAAGGGTGTGGTATCCCGTGTGCTGCCGGTGGAGGATATGCCCTATCTGCCAAACGGACGTCCTCTGGATATTGTGCTCAACCCTCTGGGCGTGCCTTCGCGTATGAACATTGGACAGGTACTGGAGATTCACCTTTCCCTGGCGGCTAAGGCGCTTGGGTTTAACGTTTCCACTCCTGTGTTTGACGGCGCAAATGAGACCGATATTATGGACACTCTGGGACTGGCAAACGATTATGTGAACCTTCCCTTTAACGCCGCGGAGGCAAAGGAATGGAAGGCGGAAGGAAAGGATACTACAGCGGACGGCAGAGAGTGGTCCGGCGAGACTTTTGAGAGTCTGCACGGAGAGGAACTGCTTCCTGAGGTAATGCAGTATCTGGATGACAACAAAGAGCAGAGAAGTATATGGAAGGGTGTGACTATCTCCCGGGACGGCAAGGTTCATCTGCGCGATGGACGTACCGGTGAGTACTTTGACAGTCCTGTCACCATCGGACACATGCACTACTTAAAGCTGCATCATCTGGTGGATGACAAGATTCATGCCCGTTCTACCGGCCCTTATTCCCTGGTTACCCAGCAGCCTCTGGGCGGAAAAGCACAGTTTGGCGGACAGCGTTTTGGTGAGATGGAGGTTTGGGCACTGGAAGCATACGGCGCATCCTATACACTGCAGGAGATTCTGACAGTAAAGTCCGATGATGTAGTCGGCCGTGTAAAGACTTACGAGGCGATCATCAAGGGGGATAATATTCCCGAGCCCGGTATTCCTGAGTCCTTCAAGGTTTTGCTGAAGGAGCTCCAGGCTCTTGGACTGGATGTAAGAGTGCTTCGTGATGACCAGACCGAGGTCGAGATCATGGAGACAATTGACTATGGCGATACCGATTACCGCTATGAGATGGAGGGAGACCGTAAGTATGACGATTATGACAACGACTCTCTCGGCAGGATGGGCTATCAGTCGCAGGAGTTCGATGATGAGAGCGGCGAATTAGTCAACGCTGACGACGATAGCTTTGACGACGAGGAATTTGATTCCGATGTAGCGGATTTCGAGGGAGACGAGGACTTCGAGTGAAAGGCGATGTTTCGCCTAAATAAATGCTAATAGCTTAGAAGGGAGTACCATTCATGCCGGAAGTTAAAAATGAAACAGCTTATCAGCCTATGACATTTGATGCGATCAAGATTGGCCTGGCTTCACCGGAAAAGATTCGCGACTGGTCCCATGGCGAGGTGTTGAAGCCGGAGACCATTAATTACAGAACCTTAAAGCCCGAGAGGGACGGTCTGTTCTGTGAGAAGATTTTCGGACCCAGCAAGGACTGGGAGTGTCATTGCGGTAAGTATAAGAAGATTAGATATAAGGGTGTTGTCTGCGACCGATGCGGCGTTGAAGTGACAAAGGCGAGTGTCCGCAGGGAGCGCATGGGGCATATTGAGCTTGCGGCTCCCGTGTCCCATATCTGGTATTTTAAAGGTATCCCCAGCCGTATGGGACTGATTTTGGATCTGTCTCCCAGAGTGCTGGAGAAGGTATTGTATTTTGCGTCTTATATCGTGCTGGATCCCGGAGAAAGCGGTCTTGAGTATAAGCAGATCCTCTCCGAGAAGGAGTATCAGGACGCAAGGGAGACCTATGGAAATAAGTTCCGTGTAGGCATGGGTGCAGAAGCCATCAAGGAGCTGCTGCAGGCCATTGATCTGGAAACTGAGGCGGTGGAGCTTAAGACAGGCCTGAAGGAGTCTTCCGGGCAAAAGCGGGCCCGCATTATCAAGCGGCTGGAGGTTGTGGAGGCCTTTCGCGAATCCGGCAACAGGCCGGAGTGGATGGTGATGGATGTGATCCCCGTCATCCCGCCCGATATCCGCCCTATGGTACAGCTGGACGGCGGACGTTTTGCAACCTCTGACCTGAACGATCTGTACAGAAGAATCATCAACAGGAACAACCGGTTGAAGAGACTGCTTGAACTGGGGGCGCCGGATATTATTGTCCGCAATGAGAAGAGAATGCTGCAGGAGGCAGTGGATGCCCTGATCGACAACGGCAGAAGAGGGCGTCCTGTCACCGGCCCCGGCAACAGGGCTTTGAAGTCCCTCTCCGATATGCTGAAGGGTAAATCCGGACGTTTCCGGCAGAATCTGCTTGGAAAGCGTGTGGACTATTCCGGGCGTTCCGTTATCGTGGTGGGTCCTGAACTGAAGATTTACCAGTGCGGTCTGCCCAAGGAGATGGCAATCGAGCTGTTTAAGCCCTTTGTGATGAAGGAACTGGTGGCAAAGGGAATCAGCCAGAACATTAAGAATGCAAAGAAGCTCGTGGATAAGATGGATACACAGGTGTGGGATGTGCTGGAGGAGGTTATCAAGGAGCATCCCGTGATGCTGAACCGTGCTCCGACACTGCACAGGCTGGGCATCCAGGCCTTTGAGCCCATTCTGGTGGAGGGTAAGGCCATCAAGCTGCATCCTCTGGTATGTACTGCGTTCAATGCGGACTTCGACGGAGACCAGATGGCAGTGCATCTTCCCCTGTCTGTGGAGGCTCAGGCAGAGTGCCGTTTCCTGCTGCTGTCTCCCAATAACCTGCTGAAGCCCTCTGATGGCGGCCCTGTGGCTGTTCCTTCTCAGGATATGGTGCTGGGTATTTATTACCTGACCCAGGAGAGACCGGGAGCATTGGGTGAAGGAAAGTTCTATAAGAGTGTAAACGAGGCGATCCTTGCCTATGAGAATAAGGCTTGTACTCTGCATTCCAGGATTACTGTCCGTGTGAGCAGAAAAAATGCTGACGGCGAGGTGATCAGCGGAAATGTGGAGTCCACACTGGGACGTTTTATCTTTAATGAAATTCTTCCTCAGGATCTGGGCTATGTGGACAGAACTAAACCGGAGGATTTCCTGAAGCCGGAAGTGGATTTCCATGTAGGTAAAAAGCAGCTGAAGCAGATTCTGGAGAAGGTTATCAACACCCACGGGGCTGTGAGAACCGCAGAGGTGCTGGATGATGTGAAATCCATCGGCTACAAGTATTCCACCAGAGCGGCCATGACGGTATCCATCTCAGATATGACCGTGCCGGAGCGCAAGGCAGAGCTGCTGGCGGAAGCACAGGATACAGTAGATAAGATTGCAGCCAATTTCCGCAGGGGTCTGATTACCGAGGAGGAACGTTACCGTGCGGTTGTGGAGACCTGGAACGAGACTGATAAAGAGCTGACGGACGTGCTGCTTGCCGGACTGGATAAGTACAGTAATATCTTTATGATGGCTGACTCCGGTGCCCGTGGATCCAACCAGCAGATTAAGCAGCTTGCCGGTATGCGCGGATTGATGGCGGATACAACCGGACGTACTATTGAACTGCCCATCAAGTCCAACTTCCGTGAGGGTCTGGACGTGCTGGAGTATTTCATGTCCGCACACGGTGCTCGTAAGGGACTGTCCGATACCGCTCTTCGTACAGCAGACTCCGGTTATCTGACCAGGCGAATGGTTGATGTTTCGCAGGAACTGTCCATTCGCGAGACGGACTGCTGCGAGGGGAAGGATGAAATTCCCGGTATCGTGGTAAAAGCATTCATGGACGGCAAGGAAACGATCGAGAGCCTGAAAGACAGAATCACGGGAAGATATTCCTGCGAGGATATTTACGATAAAGATGGTAACATGATCGTGAAGCACAACCATATGATCACCCCCAGCCGTGCGGCCAGGATTCTGAGCGTGGGTGTGAACGAGGCAGGTGAGCCCGTTGAGGCGGTGAAGATTCGAACCATTTTGACCTGTCGTTCCCATGTGGGTATCTGTGCAAAGTGCTACGGTGCAAATATGGCAACCGGTGAAGCGGTGCAGGTGGGCGAGGCGGTAGGTATCATTGCCGCACAGTCTATCGGTGAACCCGGAACCCAGCTGACAATGAGAACTTTCCATGCCGGTGGTGTTGCCGGTGATGATATCACACAGGGTCTTCCCCGTGTGGAGGAGTTGTTTGAAGCAAGAAAGCCCAAGGGTCTGGCGATTATTGCGGAGTTCGCGGGCAGGGTCGAGATTAAGGACACCAAGAAGAAGAGGGAGGTCGTCATTACCAACGACGAGACCGGAGAGTCCAAGGCATACCTGATTCCTTACGGCTCACGTATCAAGGTAATAGATGGGCAGGTGCTTGAGGCCGGAGATGAACTGACAGAAGGTTCTGTAAATCCTCATGATCTGCTGAAGATTAAGGGAGTCCGTTCTGTGCAGGATTATATGCTTCGGGAGGTGCAGAGAGTTTATCGTCTTCAGGGTGTTGATATTGCGGATAAGCATATTGAGGTGATTGTCCGCCAGATGTTGAAGAAGGTTCGTATTGAGAACAATGGAGATACGGATTTCCTGCCCGGCACACTGGTTGATGTTCTGGAGTATGAGGACATGAACGAGGAACTGGCAGCGGAAGGCAAGGAGCCCGCGGAGGGCAAGCAGGTGCTGCTGGGTATCACAAAGGCGGCTCTTGCAACCAATTCCTTCCTGTCGGCGGCATCCTTCCAGGAGACTACGAAGGTTTTGACGGAAGCTGCTATCAAGGGCAAGGTGGATAACCTGATCGGCTTGAAGGAGAATGTCATCATCGGTAAGCTGATTCCTGTGGGTACGGGAATGAAGAGATACCGTAACACGAGACTGAGCACGGATGCGGCGGAAACAATCTCATTCGACGAACTTGACAACGAAGAGGAGATCAGCATTGAGGAAGTGCAGGAAGCGGAAGCTGAAGCAGATGTAGAGACAGAAGCAGTTACCGTAACTGAATCATAATCCCTGCCGATAAAAGGCAGAGCAGAAAGAGGGGGAAGAGGGGGTTTATCTATCTTCCTCCTTTTGTATAATATAGGGGCAAAGAGGAGCTTGTTATTATGAAAGTTTTTGTGACTGGCGTAAAGGGACAGTTGGGCTATGATGTGGTGAATGAACTGACAAAACGAGGTATTCAGGCAGTGGGGGTGGACATCGATGAGATGGATGTCACCGATGCTGCATGTGTGGAGAGGGTGATCAAAGATGCGTCACCTGACGCGGTGATTCACTGTGCCGCGTACACAGCGGTGGATGCTGCGGAGGAAAACGAGGATCTCTGCCGCAGAGTCAATGCGGAGGGTCCCCGGAATATTGCCGCGGTGTGCAGGGAACTGGACATTAAGATGATATACATCAGTACCGATTATGTGTTCAGCGGACTGGGCGAGCGTCCATGGGAGCCGGATGATGAGAGAGAGCCTCAGAGCGTGTACGGACGAACAAAGTACGAGGGTGAACTGGCGGTTCAGGAACTGCTGGACAAGTACTTTATCGTGCGCATTGCATGGGTGTTTGGTATCAACGGAAAGAACTTTGTCAAAACCATGCTGAAGCTGGCGGAGAGCCACGATACCATACGAGTGGTGAATGACCAGTTTGGTTCGCCCACATACACCTATGACCTGGCGAGGCTGCTGGTGGATATGGTTCTTACGGAAAAGTACGGTGTATATCATGCCACCAACGAGGGAAACTGCTCCTGGTATGATTTTGCCTGCGCTATTTTCAGGGAAGCCGGCGTCTCCGTAAACGTGGTGCCTGTGACTACGGAGGAGTATGGGGCTAAAGCAAAGCGCCCGGCAAACAGCCGTATGAATAAGGATAAGCTGACGGAGAACGGATTTGAAAAGCTGCCGCCCTGGCAGGATGCGCTTGGCAGGTATGTGAAGCTGCTGAAAGAAAATGGTTGACCGTTACAGATAATATATGATAGTGTACTTTTAAGCTGTCTGAACCGAAAGCTATACGGTACACAGCGGGGACATGCAATCCTGAAGATAAAACCATCACATATACGGACGGATCTGTTTTCAGGACGGATACTATCATTACCACCTTTTCCATGGTAATCCGTAAAGGAATATGAGAATTGAGAAAGAGCTATGAATTGTTTGAAGAACTGATGGGAGGCCGCTGATAATGTGGGAATGCGAATATAGCAGAGAGCCTGTGGACTATAAGTTGTTATGGCTCAGATTTTTAAGGAAGATCTGGATCATTCCCGTTGCTATGCTGGCGGGCATTGTTCTGGTTGGAGCATGTCATTTTTATGCCAGAACAGTGGCAAGAGGGGGAAGAACCTATCAGACTGAGACGGTTTTTTACATTGACTTTGCAGAAGATGCCCAGGGACAAGAATATGATTATTACAATTACTTTACCTGGGGAGAGGTGATTCATACAGATTTTTTTATGGATTATGTCCATGAAAAAATGGCCGGAGAACTTTCCGGGGATGAGATCTATTCATATATCACAGCCACAATTGATTCGGATGTCCGGTATCTCTATGTGCGCTGCAACACCCATTCTCCGGAGCTCTCGTTGAGGCTGGCTTCCATTATGGAGGAGATTGTTCCGAAATTTGCGGATATCAGGAAAGAAATACAAACCATCGAAATAGCAAAAGCGGGAGACGATGTCAGGGACAGTTCAAAACTCAGGATCGGAAATGCATGTTTCCTGGGAGGAGGTCTCGGACTTGGAATATCAACGCTTGGGATCCTTATTATGCTGATAGTTGATACTGCGGTTTATATTCCCTCTACCATTGAGAAGAGGTATCATATTACCTGTCTTGGGGCACCCTTTATGCCTGAATTTGCGCCGAATTGGAAATATGTTCTGAAAGAATCCGTAAATATCGCAAAGGTATTTGTGGATGAGGATTTTCAAGATGAAGAATTTGCAATACCGGAAGATAAAGCGAGAAAGATCATAAGCTGCAGGAATCCGGCAGAGCATCCGGAAGAATTGGACAGGATACGGGAATGTGAGAAGGTGCTCCTTGTACTGAAAGCCGGATGCAGGAACGATAAGGCTTTTGAGCGTTTGATTGAACAGCTTGGTCGTCAGGACATAAAAGTCACCGCGGTGGTTTTGGCTGATGCTGACGAAAAATTGCTTTCCGCATATTACAGCATGTATTATAGGAGCAGGTAATGATTCTATATTTACTGGTAACGGCGCTTACGGTTTTTATGGCTTATTTTGTAAACAGCGCCAACACAGGAAAAACAAATATTATGGGCAGAGCGGCCGCAAAAAACCGGCAGGAGATGTTGAATGCAGTGCTTCTGACGGGGATTTTTGCGGTTTTGTTTGCCCTTTCGGCTTTGAGAGTCGGTATTGGAAATGACTATTGGGTTTACAGGTATAATTTTCTGCATATTATCAACGGGGATACAAAGGTATCCTTTGAAATTGGGTTTAAGGCCCTGGTAAAGGTTCTGCAGGGTCTCTTCGGATATGACAATTACAAGATTGTATTTGCGGTCATGGCATTTTTGACGAGTCTTTTCTTTATAAAAGGGCTGTTTGACAGTGCAGACTGGTTTGTGATGACATTTTTCCTTTTTATGACAAACGGTTACTATTTCATGAGCTTCAGCAATGTGCGGTACTATTTCGTGATGGCGGTCTGCACCTACGCCATGAAGTTCCTGTTTGAAAAAGATTATGTCAGATTTGTTTTCTGGATCGTGTTTGCAGCCTTTTTTCACAAATCAGTTCTGCTGGTAATACCGGTATATATTATTGCTTATTACCTGAAGTGGAGTAAAAAGACAGTGTGGCTTATTCCGGCAGCCTGTCTGGCGCTCGGACTGGGAAAAGCAGTGTTCAGAAGATTAATATTTATATTTTACCCGTATTATGAAGGGGACATGATCTTGGATGTGGAGACGATCTCCTATGCAAATATCGCAAAATGTCTGGTGGTATTGTTTTTTTCATTAATCTATTATAAAAAGGGGATTAAAGGTAATTCTAAGGCGGAAACGCTTTTTAACCTGAACCTTTTTGCACTGATCATTTACAGTTTCGGATATTATATTCCGGAGACATCCAGGATATGCTATTACATGGTGCTGGGCCATGTGTTTTTGATACCCATCGTGTTAAAAGCAATAGAAAATAAGAAACAAAAGATTTTTTTCCTTTGTTCCGTAATACTGGCCTACACAATGTATCTGGTGATATTCTTAGTGAAGAGCTGGGAGCCCACGGTGATGTTGCTGCCATATTTGACATGGCTGTTTGCATGAAAAAAATTGTTGACAACGTATCTGCAAACGGCTATACTAATAAAGCATGCGCGTGGATGCACTGTTTTGCGTGTCTGCGGGCAGAAAATATATTACATTTCAGAAAGAGGTGAAACAGAATGCCGACATTTAACCAGTTAGTGAGAAAAGGACGTCAGACCACTGTAAAGAAGTCCACTGCACCGGCTCTGCAGAAAGGATACAACTCCCTTCACAAGAAGGCTACGAACGTATCTGCTCCCCAGAAGCGTGGTGTGTGTACCGCAGTTAAGACCGCGACTCCTAAGAAGCCTAACTCAGCGCTCAGAAAGATTGCCAGAGTACGTCTTTCCAACGGAATCGAAGTGACAAGCTACATTCCCGGAGAAGGCCACAATCTGCAGGAGCACAGCGTTGTACTGATCCGTGGTGGCAGGGTAAAGGATCTGCCCGGTACCAGATACCACATCATCCGTGGTACCCTTGATACCGCAGGTGTTGCCAACAGGAAGCAGGCTCGTTCCAAGTATGGCGCGAAGAGGCCCAAGGAAGCTAAGAAGTAATCAGCTCCCGGCTCAGACTGTTGACGCTGCTGCGTCAGTTTTGTACCACAAAAACGAAACTAAGATAAGTGTTGGAATTCTGTCATGATAAGATAAATCCTTATTGCAGAACAGCACGAACACTTGGGGAAACACATGTGAGTACCGACGATTTAACGTAGTTCATTTTGTTAAGGAGGGAAGAAACGTGCCACGTAAGGGACATATTCAAAAAAGAGATGTATTAGCAGATCCTCTGTACAACAATAAGGTGGTTACCAAGCTGATCAATCATGTTATGCTTGACGGCAAGAAGGGTGTAGCCCAGAAGATTGTATATGAAGCATTTGCAAAGGTGGAGGAGAAATCCGGAAAGCCTGCTCTGGAAGTATTCGAAGAGGCAATGAACAATATCATGCCCGTTCTGGAGGTTAAGGCAAGACGTATCGGTGGTGCCACCTACCAGGTACCCATTGAGGTAAGAGCTGAGAGACGTCAGACACTGGGACTGCGCTGGCTTACCATGTTCTCCCGCAAGAGAAGCGAGAAGACCATGAAGGACAGGCTGGCGAATGAAATTCTTGATGCGGCCAACAATACCGGTGCTGCTGTCAAGAGAAAAGAAGATATGCACAAGATGGCCGAGGCAAACAAGGCGTTTGCGCATTACAGGTTCTAAGGTTCTAAATTAATATAGGAGGAAAAAATCTTGGCTGGAAGAGAATATCCGTTAGAGAGAACCAGAAATATCGGAATTATGGCTCATATCGATGCCGGTAAGACCACATTGACTGAGCGTATTCTGTATTATACTGGCGTAAACTACAAGATAGGTGATACTCATGAAGGCACTGCTACCATGGACTGGATGGAGCAGGAGCAGGAGCGAGGCATCACCATCACATCTGCAGCTACAACCTGCCACTGGACTTTGGAAAAAGAAACCAAGCCCTGTGAAGGCGCGTTGGAGCACCGTATCAATATTATTGATACTCCTGGCCACGTTGACTTTACTGTAGAAGTAGAGCGTTCCCTTCGTGTTTTGGATGGCGCTGTCGGAGTTTTCTGTGCAAAGGGCGGTGTAGAGCCTCAGTCCGAGAATGTTTGGCGTCAGGCTGATACCTACAACGTACCCCGTATGGCGTTCATCAACAAGATGGACATTCTGGGTGCAAACTTCTATGGTGCAGTTGAGCAGATCAGAACAAGGCTTGGAAAAAACGCCATCGTTGTTCAGCTGCCTATCGGCAAGGAAGATGATTTCAAAGGAATCATTGATCTGTTTGAGATGAAGGCATATATCTACAATGATGACAAGGGTGAAGACATCACGGTGACAGATGATCTCGGCGATATGAAGGATGATGCAGAGCTGTATCGTTCCGAACTGGTGGAGAAGATCTGCGAGCTGGATGACGACCTGATGATGATGTATCTGGAGGGCGAAGAGCCTTCCGTTGAAGAAATGAAAAAGGTTCTGCGCAAGGCAACCTGTGAGTGTACTGCGATCCCCGTATGCTGTGGTTCCGCTTACCGCAACAGGGGCGTGCAGAAGCTGTTGGATGCTATTCTTGAGTATATGCCTGCCCCTACAGATATCCCTGCTATTAAGGGTACCGATCTGGAGGGCAATGAGGTTGAGAGGCATTCGTCCGACGAGGAGCCCTTCTCAGCGCTGGCATTCAAGATCATGGCGGATCCTTTTGTAGGAAAGCTTGCGTTTTTCCGTGTGTATTCAGGCAGTATGAATTCCGGTTCTTATGTGCTGAATGCAACCAAAGATAAGAAAGAGCGTGTGGGACGTATCCTGCAGATGCACGCAAATAAGCGTGCGGAGCTGGATAAGGTTTACTCCGGTGATATTGCGGCGGCAGTCGGTTTCAAGTTCACCACTACCGGCGACACTATCTGCGATGAGCAGCACCCCGTGATCCTTGAGTCCATGGAGTTCCCTGAGCCCGTTATCGAGCTTGCTATCGAGCCTAAGACCAAAGCAGGTCAGGGTAAGATGGGTGAGGCGCTGGCAAAGCTGGCAGAGGAAGATCCTACTTTCCGCGCTCATACAAATCAGGAGACCGGCCAGACCATTATTGCAGGTATGGGCGAGCTCCATCTGGAGATCATCGTAGACCGTCTGCTTCGTGAGTTTAAGGTAGAAGCTAACGTCGGCGCACCTCAGGTTGCGTATAAGGAAGCTTTCACCAAGGCTGTAGAGGTAGATTCCAAGTACGCCAAGCAGTCCGGCGGACGTGGACAGTACGGTCACTGTAAGGTTAAGTTCGAGCCTGTGGAAGCAAACTGCGAGAAATTTGAGTTTGATCCTAAGGCCAACATCCTGATCAACGAACCTCCTGTACTGCTGTTTGAATCCACTGTTGTGGGCGGATCTATTCCGAAGGAATATATTCCTGCAGTAGGCGAAGGTATCAGAGAAGCGGCTCAGGCCGGTATCCTCGGCGGATTCCCCGTTCTGGGCGTGCATGCAAACGTATATGACGGTTCCTACCATGAGGTAGACTCCTCTGAGATGGCTTTCCACATTGCCGGTTCCATGGCATTCAAGGAGGCTATGCAGAAGGCGGCACCCGTGCTGCTCGAGCCTATTATGAAGGTTGAGGTTACGATGCCTGAGGAATATATGGGTGATGTAATCGGTGACCTGAACTCACGTCGTGGACGTGTGGAAGGTATGGATGATATCGGCGGAGGCAAGATGGTACGTGCGTTCGTTCCTCTTGCAGAGATGTTCGGATATTCTACCGACCTCCGTTCCAGAACCCAGGGACGCGGCAACTATTCCATGTTCTTCGAGAAGTATGAGCCGGTTCCCAAGAACGTACAGGAGAAGGTACTGGCGGCTAAGAAAGGCTGATATTGTACACTGCTAATATCAAATTTTCGTGTATGGTTGCATATTATCAAAAAAATTACTTGAAAAACCTTTGGTTATTTAATATAATCAGAAGTAGCCGAGTAAAAAAAGCGCCGAGTGTGCGGAAGTGCGATTCGGCGGGAAAAATAACAAAACAAGATTCATTTATTTTGAAGGAGGACTTTAATAATGGCTAAAGCTAAATTTGAAAGAACAAAGCCCCATTGTAACATTGGAACCATTGGTCACGTTGACCATGGTAAAACTACTCTGACCGCAGCAATCACCAAGGTTCTGGCTGAGAAGGTTGCCGGCAACGAGAAGGTTGATTTCGAGAACATCGACAAGGCTCCCGAAGAGAGAGAGCGTGGTATTACTATCTCTACCGCACACGTAGAGTATCAGACCGAGAACAGACACTACGCACACGTTGACTGCCCGGGCCATGCTGACTACGTAAAGAACATGATTACCGGTGCTGCTCAGATGGACGGCGCTATTCTGGTTGTAGCTGCTACCGACGGCGTTATGGCTCAGACCAAGGAGCACATTCTTCTGTCCCGTCAGGTTGGCGTGCCTTATATCGTTGTGTTCATGAACAAGTGCGATATGGTTGACGATCCTGAACTGCTGGAGCTGGTTGAGATGGAGATCACCGAGCAGCTTGAAGAGTATGAGTTCACAGACTGCCCTATCATCAAGGGTTCCGCTCTGAAGGCTCTGGAAGATCCCAGCAGCGAGTGGGGCGACAAGATCATGGAGCTGATGAGCACTGTAGACAGCTATATTCCTGATCCTCAGCGTGATACCGACAAGCCTTTCCTGATGCCTGTCGAGGACGTATTCACCATTACCGGTCGTGGTACTGTTGCTACCGGCCGTGTAGAGCGTGGTACACTGCATATCAACGAGGAAGTTGAAATCATCGGTATTAAGGAAGAGACCAAGAAGACCGTCGTTACCGGTATCGAGATGTTCCGTAAGATGCTGGATGAGGCACAGGCTGGTGACAACATCGGCGCTCTGCTTCGTGGCGTTCAGAGAACAGAAATTGAGAGAGGACAGGTCCTGGCTAAGCCCGGCACCGTTACCTGCCACACCAAGTTTACCGCTCAGGTATACGTTCTGACCAAGGACGAGGGTGGCCGTCATACACCTTTCTTCAACAACTATC